>DTSG01000286.1 GCA_012965455.1 Planctomycetaceae bacterium
CCAACGAACCGATTCGCTCTAGTGTCATGACAAACCTAACGCTATCTGATGTCGCTACATAATTGGTAATATCGACATTTATCCCTTCCATTTCGACCACGCTGAAAATCGATCTGGTTAAATTCAATCCATCTGCTATCCGCCGCGCCAACACCTGATAGCCCCGTGACGTACAATGAATGCCGTTGCTTGTTAAGCCTGAATGCTCCGGCAATACCCGCCAGTTCGGAGGCTGCAACTCGTTCTTAACGCCCGCCGCTCCAAGCGGCTCTCGCTCGGACAAATGTACGACAGCAAGATTCTGTGACGTTGCCATTGAATCAATAGCGTCGATATACAACTTCAACTTCACGTTATAGGCCTGTGGATCGGGTAGCGGAGGACCCAAGTTCTCATAATAACGCGGCGTGACTAAAACAATCACAGCTTCATGGGGTAGCAAAACGTCCAGAAGCGTTTGATAGCCCGCCACAAATCGACTTAACCCTGCGGGTCCTGCGTGCGCCTCATTGGCGCCGTAACTCACAATGATTACCGACGGCTGCGCCAACGTCATATCACGTTGCAAGCGCGCGAATCCCTGGGCAACGGTTCCGAACACCGCTCGACTTTCCCCCCAAACATTGTCGCCACTCCACCCCAAGTTTCGAAATGTCACACCGGAAACACGACTCGAAATTTCCGCTTCTACATGCCCGAAGATCTGCATGCGTTCGATAAACGTTCCGCCCAAGAACACCACTCGGTCTCCTGATTTGATTAACGGCTTTGCCTGCACTGTTACGCCGCTATAAATCACACTCGCAAAAGCAACACAAATCCATAATCGAGTTTCACGAATCACGGCACTTACCTCTTTAGCTGAAAGATCTCTAAATGGAGAGCACCGTTCGCTTTGATCAGCGCATGCCCTAACACATTTGAAAAGTATAGCAGATTTCGGAAGGAACGACTGCGACCTCCTGAAACCGGCGATGCAATCGCTAATCCGTCCTGTCAGGTTTTTCGCATAGTTCCATCACTTCATATCATTCCGCAATTGTTTCACCAAAGAAAGTAATACCAAGGCTTGCCAGGTTGTTTATTAGTTATTGCAATCTGTTATAATTGCACCCATACCGGTTCAATCCGTCCACCCGTTCGCACCCCAACCTTTACACACCGCTGCTATCTTCTCCAAGTAGGGAACCACAACATGAATCTTAGCATTGCAACAAGATATTTTTCCCGAACGATCGCGATCGGTCTGGTGGTATTGTTGTACAGTCCTGTGCATTGTGTAGCAGTTGAAATCGACGAGTTGACCGCAACCATTCGCAACATTGGTCCGAAGGGGGAAGGGCACGTCGCCGCTCAGCAAGCTTGGAAATCATTAGCAGCACAGCCTGTATCTGAACTCGTAGCAGTGCTGGATGGATTTCACGGTGCCAATCAACTTGCCACTAACTGGTTACGGGGTGCAGTAGATGCCATTGCACAAACCGCGCTCAACGAATCCAACTCGCTGCCAGAAAACGAACTTCAAGCGTTCGTCATTGAACACGATAACGCACCGCTAGCTCGCCTTACCGCTTATGAGTGGCTACTGCGCGTGAATCCTAAACTCAAGGAATCATTACTGCCCCATTTCCTCAACGACAGTTCGCTTGAGTTGCGCCGAGACGCTGTTGAGTCATTGTTGCAAAAGGCTAAATTGTCCGCCAGCGACTCGCAACCCAAAACGGTTATTGACGCGTACCGCACGGCCCTAAACCACGCTCGAGATCTGGATCAAATAGACGAAGCAACCAAACAAATCACTGACCTGGGCGGGAAAGTGGATTTGCCTCGGCATTTTGGCTTTTTGCTCGATTGGCATGTAATTGCTCCCTTTGATAACACGAACGCAAAGGGGCTCGACGTTGATTACTCACCGGAGCAAGACGCAAACCGCCTGATCGACTCTGATGCCACACACGAGGGGAAGATCCCAAACCTGAAATGGAAAAGCACTGCCAGCGAGGAACGATTTGGAATTGTGGATTTCAACGGTATTTATCCAGACAAATACAAGGGCGCGATTGCCTACGCTCATACAACTTTTGAAAGTTCCTCCGCGCAGAACGTGCAACTACGACTCGGGTGCATTAACGCCAATAAGATATGGCTCAATGGAAAACTTCTGACTCGTAATAACGTCTATCACGCAAACATGATGATCGACCAATACATTGTCAATGCGCCGCTGAAAAAAGGCACCAACCGTATCCTGTTGAAAATAGCTCAAAATGAACAAGAGGAGTCTTGGGCACAGCGTTGGGAATTTCAACTGCGCGTTTGCGACACGAACGGTACCGCTGTCCTGGCAATTGATCGCTAGACCACCCTCATACAAAACCTGTAAACTCCCAACACTTATCCCACCAATAATCGTGAACACCTTAATGACACACCGCATCAAACTGTTAACAATCACCGCCCTGCTTTTAACTCTCTCACCACAAGTAACCGCAGAGGATTGGAATGGATTCCGGGGCCCCCAGGGAAACCCCGTTTCGAGTAGTCAGCTACCCCTAGAATGGGACGTTAAAAAAGGAACCAATATCGGGTGGAAATCTAAACTCCCGGGCAGGGGCGTTTCGGGACCGATCGTTGTCGGAAATCGGGTATTCGTTACAGCCAGCGGAGGAGTAAATCAACAACGTCTCTACGTACTATGCTTTGACGTGACGTCTGGTAAACAATTGTGGCGACGCGATTTCTGGGCTACGGGCCGCACATACAGCCACCCAACCAGCGCCAATGCTGCTCCCACTCCCGTGTCTGACGGCAAACTAATATTCGCCTTCTATTCCTCCAATGACCTCATCTGCCTAGACCTCGACGGAAATCTTAAATGGTATCGCGGTCTAGCTCATGACTATCCTAAAGCTGGTAATGACGTTGGAATGGCGGCGTCACCGGTCGTTGCTGGCAACGTCGTTATCGTTCAAATCGAAAACCAGGGCGACTCCTTTGCTTGTGCAATTGATAAAAACAGCGGCTTAGAAGTGTGGCGTAAACCACGTGATCCACGTGCTAATTGGTCCTCGCCAACGACATATACGCATCACAACGGTGCGCCAACAGTCATTCTTCAGTCGGGTTCTGGTTTGAATGCATTTGATGCAGACACGGGCGACAGTATTTGGG
>DTSG01000287.1 GCA_012965455.1 Planctomycetaceae bacterium
TGGCAGTTTGAAACCGCACGGCGATATTTTCAAGGAACACCAGAATCAGATCCATAACGCCAAGATCGTTCGATACCGACTGTATAACTTAGCGACTGACGAGACGACCGATGTGTCGCAGGTAAACCCAAAAGTATTGAGTCGGTTAACAGCCGAGATGACCCGTATGTTTTCATCCGTTCAAGCAGACAACCCGACATGGCCAGCATGGACTTGGCCCCGACTCGAAGGCAAGCAGATCAACGCCTACGTGGAGTCGTTGAAGGAGCCGTAGGATTTTGTGGCAACGGGGGCAGCACAAACACATCTACAGCAAACAGTTAATTGTCTAGTTTTTCCGCGCGAGCTTTCCATACCGGCCCGTGGGGGTATTCAAACTCGTCTAAGGATGCCGGTTTCATGGTGATGCTGTAACCGGGTGCAGACGGTGCCATATAACACCCCTCCCGCATTACCACTGGATGCTCGAAGTGTTCATGTAAATGGTCAACGTATTCGATCAGTCGGCCAGTCGTAGTCCCACTAACACAAACAAAGTCGAACATCGCCAAGTGCTGCACATATTCGCACAGTCCCACTCCGCCAGCGTGCGGACAAACGGGCACTCCAAATTTTTTCGCCATCAAGATAATCGACAAAATCTCGTTCACTCCGCCTACTCGAGTACTATCGATCTGACAAACCGTAATCGCCTGTGCTTGCAATAACTGTTTAAACATAATCCGATTTTGACACATCTCACCAGTTGCCACTCCCACCCCCAGCGGTGCTAAGCTTTTGGCAATCCTGGCATGACCTAAGACGTCATCTGGGCTCGTCGGTTCCTCAATAAACCAAGGCTTAAACTCAGCCAGTCGAGTCATATTCTCAATCGCCTCCTCGACCTCCCACACTTGGTTAGCGTCCATCATGATCGTCGCATCCCAACCGATTTCCTCGCGGATCAGTTTCGCTCGATGCATGTCGTCTTCGATATCACGCCCCACCTTGATCTTAAAGTGCGACCACCCGCGTTGTACACCTTCACGGCACAACCGCCGCAGTTTCTCGTCGCTGTACCCCAACCAGCCCGCTGATGTGGTGTATGCAGGAAACCCCGTCTCCTGCAACTGTTGCACGCGTTCGCCTCGCGTCGACCACGATTGTTGCAATATTTCAAGTGCTTCCTGAGGTGTCAGTGCATCGGTGATATACCTGAAATCGATACACTTTACGGTTTCCTCTGGTGTCATATCCGCAAGTAATCGCCACAACGGTTTTCCTGCAACCTTCGCCCACAGATCCCACACTGCGTTAACAATTACCCCGACTGCAAAATGCATTACACCTTTGTCTGGTCCCAGCCACCGCAGCTGACTGTCACCGGTGATCTCGCGCCAAAAGCCGCCCATATCACTGATAATTTCCTCCAGCGTTTTACCGACAACTAACGGTCTCAGTGAATCAACTGCCACAGCAATAAGCTCCGTGCCGCGTCCGAGCGTAAACGACAGTCCGTGGCCCACCTCATTACCGTCGGTTAGCAACGTCAGATACGCGCACGAGTAGTCTGGATCCGGATTCATTGCGTCCGATCCATCCAAATTATCAGACGTCGGAAAACGAATGTCACGCACTTGGATGTCAGTAATTGTCAGCGCCATACTTTAAGCAGTCTCTATTCCATGCGGGTCCATTCGCAGACCTTATTTCAACAAATCAGTTTCAACTCGCAGGCTGTCCGCAAACCGGTCGCCCTTGAGGCCTAACGCCCGCGCTTGAGTCAACCATAGGTTTGACAGGGGCGTACCCTCAGCACAGTGCAAGTGCATCCCTTGCTGCAAACGACCACCACCGCCGCCCGCGACAATAATTGGTAAATCTGTATATTGATGCGTCGCGCCATCACCCAACCCGGATCCATAGGTAAAAATCATATTATCCAACAACGTCGAACCATCAAACTCACGAACCGCCGCCATCCGCTGGACCAGATAGACAAACTGTTCCATATAAAACTTATCAATCTTTAACAACTCACCAATAAACTGTTTCTGATTATGAGACATCACATGATGACTCACCGGTTTGTCAAACAACCCCTCAAACATATACGGTGTGTTCCAACGTTCGGGCCCGATCATCATCGTTGCCACGTTGGTCAAACCTGCCTGAAAAGCGGCAATCATCAAATCACCCATCAAACGAATGTATTCGCCGCGTGGCATTAACGACTCAGTGCTGTCCGGAACGTTAACCCCCTCGACACCCTTCAAATTGCTCTTCAATTTTGACAGCTTATCCATTTGCCGCTCGATGCTGCGAACGCCTTCAAAGTATTCCTCGAACTTCTCGCGGTCCACACGCCCCAGCTTGCGTTGTAACGACCGCGCATCTTGTAAAACCAAGTCGGTAATGTCCCGCTGCAACGACATTCGCTTTGTACCAAACAATCGATCATACGCTTGACGAGGGTCGCGGATTGAAGTTGCAACGTGACCAGTCCCATACCAAGAGATATTGTCGAAATAGATGGATTCTTTATTGTCTTTGTGGCTGTTACAACTGAGTTCGAACGTGCGAAACGGTGTCTCGCCACCGATACTATCGCCAACCACGTGGTCAAACGTACGATTTAACGGATAAATAGACGATGGCACTGTTTCACCCGTCGCACTGCTCAAAAAACAGGATCCGCATTGGGCGTGGACATCACTGCCATGGCGATAGGTCCGATTCAATCCGCTGACAAACGTCACTTTATCCCTGACGCTCTCCAACGGTTTTTGCGTCGCCGTCAAAGATTGCAATTTACGAATGCCCACTTTATACTCAATCAGTGATTTAGCTTTCGGTTCCGACACAAACTTGGGAATTTCCGTTTCAGATTCTCCAGGAAAGAACCCCCGCCGAATCACGCCCATCGGGACATAATAGATCGCCATTCGCACAGGCGGCTTGGCAGCTTTCGACGACAACTTAGTCGCGGCAGCGCCAGCCAAACTTTCAAACAACGGCAAGGCCAAACTCGCACCCGCCGCGCCCTGAATTGTCTGCATAAACTGACGTCTATTCGATTTGTTCATTCCCGACATCTATTTAGTTACCAGCTTTCTTTTCGAACCGCTAAAGGCCTCACTTAATACAACTTCACGCAGTAACGCTCGTAACCGATACTCCGACTTTGCAGTTTCCCTGACAATCCCCTCGACCGCCAAAACATCTCGATAATCTAATCTCCGACCGAGAGCGTAAGTTAATAAATGCTTGACTAGCGCGGCTGTAAAACGATCTTTTTCGAGCAGCAGCGCGTCCTTGAATTCTACGATATTGGAGAATGTATGTTGACCTAACAACACTCCATTGGATTCCACTGGCTTCCCATCACGATACTCATCTCGCCAAAATCCAACTGGATTATAGTTCTCCAACACAAATCCCAACGGATCTATTTTTCGGTGGCAGGAGGCACAACTTGCGTTCTCTTGGTGGGCGGCAAACTTTTCCTTGATCGACAGTTCATCGGCAGGGTCGTCAACATTATTTAACAAAGGGACGTCTGCTGGTGGCGGTGCGGGCGGGTCATTCAAGATGACTGTTGCGACCCAAGCGCCGCGCGTAATCGGCTGCGTCTGATCCGATCTCGAAGTCATCGTCATGATGGCCGCATTCGTAAAAATCCCACCCTGCCGCCGATCCGTAATCGCAACTCGCTTAAACACCAATGCACCTGGTCCGTGAAAGGCGACAGGTTTCGCTGCGTCGTACCAGGTTGTGAGCATTGGGCTGCGATAACTGAAATCCGAGTCGATGAACTGCAGAATAGACAAATCCTCTACCAGCACCGTTTCGAATAATAACAACGGCTCGGCCATCAAGTTCATACCTGCGTTATATTTAGCGAAGTAGTATTCGGGAAAAAGTGTGGGGTCGGGAGTGGCAGAAACGATTTGCTCCAACTGCAACCACTGCGCCGGAAAACTATCACAAAATCGCTTCGTCAATTCACTGTCGAGCATACGATTAACTTGTGCGGACAATACCTCCGACCGGTGCAGTTCTCCCGCCACAGCCAGTCGCAACAACTCGTCATCAGGAATACTACCCCACAGGAAGAATGAAAGGTTTGAAGCGAGCGCAAAATCATTGTCAGTAGCACGAGTTTTACTTCCCTTGTCACCACTATTAATGTGTTGACCAAGGTAAAAGAACTGCGGCGAAGCGATTGTGGCTGCTACAACACTTTTCATTGCCTCGGTAAAATTGCCGTCACGTTCTAATTGCCCCACTGCGAAAGCCGTGTAACGTTGCAGCGTCGCCTTATCAACCATTCCCCGAAAAGCCCGCGTCAGAAACTGCTGTAAGCGGTTTTGGATAATCTCGTCGAGGGCGGATGCGTCCTCGTCCGCCGGAGTAGCAAATAATTCCTGCCAGACACCGACGGTACCTTTGTGAAAATCTGGGCTATTGACGATCGACATCCCCAATTGCATAAACGACTCTAACAACAGCGGTGACATCGTGAGGTGGTCCGCTTGCGTATCGTACCCATGTTCGGCGCGTAAGTCTTGGGGATACCCGGCAACTCCAGCTAACCGAGGTTCGATCAACTGGGATTTACCAAGCGGCCGACTTCCGACACGCACACTGTCTGGCATTTTTCCGGAAGCCGGTTGATAGTAGTTGTTGTACTCGCGCAGCATCCGCTCGGGCAACGTAAATACTTCAACATTTAGCTGCAACAAATCCTGCACCGCATTATTGTATTGAAATCTAGTCATGCGACGGACAATCGGAGTTAACCGCGACGGGGCCCGCTCGATTGCCGTAACACGTATCGACCGCAGAGTGTTTACAAACACATCGCGGTCCTCAACTGAAAGCTCGGATGCTTCGTCTGGTGGCATCATTCGGTCGCTGAGCACATCCACCATTTTCTGCAACAACTCTGGGGCTGCTACAAGCGAATTCTCGCTACGGATCCGCGACAGATCAACCGCGCCAGGCTCTCGATCCGTGCTGCCGTGACAGGATAGGCAATGTTGTTCGAGAAAGCTGGTGACCGGAGAACTTGCCAACGCTGTCGAAGCGCATAGAAACACAACGATGACTATGGCGTTGCCGGGGATACATATTTTAAGTGGTGACATACGTTTGATTTTACAGGATTGAGGCAGTATGTTCTATGGAGGTTCACGGCAAGCTGTAATTACACGTTTTCAATTTCTCTGGTGGCTCATAAGTATATGCAGATAAAGTCCTTTTTTCTATCAATCATGTTTTCGCTCAGTGCAGTCTTCATGGAAACGCTATGTTGCAGTGGGCAAGAAACTAAAAGCTATACGTTATGGCAATTACCGCCGCGAACCCACACTCAGAACATGGCCTATGTCGTCCGCACCCACGATGGCAAAGTAATCGTGATTGATGGTGGAAACGCCGGTGATGCTGAATACTTAAAGGGCTTTTTAGCACCCCTGGGAAACAATGTAGATGCCTGGTTCATCTCGCATCCACATCCTGACCACGTCGACGCACTAACCGTCATTCTGAACGACCTCGGGCAACTGGAAATCGACAAAATCTACGGTTCAATGCCGTCGTTGGATTGGGTCGCCGAGCATGAACCGAAACCTGCCTCACACATCACGACGGTCAGGAATTTCTATCAAGCGGTGAAAAAACAGGCCCAGACGGTTCATGAACTTCAGTTAGGGCAAACTCTACAATTTGGTGGTCTACAAATTCAAGTTTTGGGAATCAAGAATCCGGAGATCACCGAGAACGCGATAAACAACTCTAGCATTGTTTTGCGGTTCTCAGACAAACATAAATCGGTGTTGTTTACCGGAGACCTAGGTGTGCAGGCCGGACAGAAGCTAATGAAAACCAAGTACGCTGCGCAGCTCAAATCTGACTATGTTCAAATGGCCCATCACGGGCAAGCGGGTGTCGACCGAGATTTCTACGAAGCAGTGGCAGCAAAAGCCTGCCTCTGGCCAACGCCTGTTTGGCTGTGGAATAATGACAAAGGGACGGGCAAAGGTTCTGGCCCGTGGAGTACATTAACAGTCCGACAATGGATGGATGAACTCGGTATTAAAAAGCACTACGTCTCGGCCTATGGTATATCGGTAATAGAATGACCCGGTCCCGCCGTCGGGCATTGATCAGCGAGCCGTTACCAAGACAACGGGTTCTTACCCAAACAATTCCATGATTGGTTTACCTGTAGTTAGCGGCCGCGCGAGGCCGCTGTTGGTTTCAGGGCCGTTAAGCGGAATGTCCAGCGCGTGATAAATCGTTGCCGCTAATTCCTCCACTCTCACCGGATTCATGATTGGTTGGTTAGCATGCTTGTCGGATTTGCCATACAACTGCCCGCCGGCTATCCCAGCACCGGCTAAAATTGACGAGAAACAACGGGGCCAATGTTGTCGCCCTGGAGGTTGCTGAGTTAGCACTTTGGGGGTTCGTCCAAATTCGCCGGTTACGACGACCAATGTATTTTCCAGCATACCGCGCTCCTTCAGGTCCGTCAGCAATGCGGCCAGCGCTTGATCGAGGCGCGGTAGACAAAACCCCATGCCGTAGGATCCATTGCCAAAAGCGTTGCCCATCCCCATATTTCCGCCATGCATATCCCAACTACTAGCAGGTGGTCCATTCGTTTCGTGATCCGCTTGACCTGCCCAACCGTTGACGGTTACATATCGTACACCCGCTTCGACCATGCGCCGCGCTAATAGCATATTTTGCCCCAGCGGGTGTCTGCCATAACGGTCGCGCATTTTAGGAGTTTCACGATCCATCTCAAACGCCTCGCGTCCCTCAGAACGTGTCATTGCGTCATATCCCAATTCCCGCAGATTTGACCAATCTTTCCCTTTAGAATCATGGGACAACGCCTTGCTCTCGATCTTCTCAAGTAACTTACGGCGTTTTGCCAACACGACCGGATCACCGAGGTCGTAAATTTGTGGCGGTTTAAAATCATCCATCGAGGGATTGTTTTTGTCGGATCCGACAAAAACTGGGGCATAAGCCGAACCCAAGTAGCCACCGATACCAAGGTTGGGTGCGCAAAACACTGGTCGACCGACGCATTTCATCAGCCACGCGTTAGAGACAATATTACGCGTACTGGGGCTATGTTTGGCTACGAACGATCCGAGATACGGTTGGTCATCACTCACTCCATTTTGAACTCGTTTCAGAGACTGTCCACTTAGGAGGTTGTGCATGGCATCAAAGTGATTGCTAATGGCGCCGGGATGGGTCATTGAGTTTATCAAAGTGAAGTGATCCGTCACCTTGGACAGTTCTGTATGCATTTCATTGATGCGCATACCGGGAACTTTGGTGGCAATCGGTTTATAGGGTCCACGAATAGAATCCGGAGCATCCGGTTTCATGTCCCACGTATCCACATGACTTGGTCCGCCACATAGAAGCACGAAGATACACGATTTTTCGGATGATACCGCGTTGCCACTTTTGTCGGTTGCATCTCTGCCAATCACAACGCCTGGCATGTTGAGTGAAAGAGCACCGAGGCCGCCGGTAATCAGCGCCTGACGTCGATTCATTTCATATGTATTCATGTGTGCACCTTGCTAACGTTTACAGGCAACTGGACCCGTTAATTATGAACCCTGCGTGCATAAAACGCAAACCGACTTTATGGTTGGCCCGCCTGCGAATAAACAATTAAGCTATTTTCTTACCAAAAACCCAATGGTAGGAGCCGCACCTACCGTTCGCTTTTAGGTTGTTTTATCAATTTGTGAGAAATGTTTCAACTGCGGATGACCCAAGATAACATACGGCGGAAACTGGCAGCTTCGCCTTGCATCAGAATCCCCATACGGAATATTTTTCCGGCGGCGTATATAAATAATATCGTCGTCAGAATCACCAAACCACACCCTAAAAACGGTTGCCAAAGGGGTATACTACCTGGAGCGGCGAGTCTCAATAGCATTAGCATGGGCGTTGCCGGGGGAAACAGCGATATTGCCGTTGAAAAGGTGCTTTCAGGTTCACGAATTACATTTAACCATACGAACATCGGGGCCATTGCCAGCATCATCACCGGCATCATTGCGCTTTGCGCTTCACGCATATCGTTCACCGCCGCACCAATGGAAATAAACAGGGCGCCAAACATCAGGACTGCTAAAGATTGGAATACTAACAACCAGATAATAATTTGAAGTGATGGAAATATGTGAGATTGGTCCAAATATTGCAAAGTGCAAAATCCACCAGCAATATAGACGCCAACCGTCGTTAGGCTGACCGCAACATTGCCAGCAAGTTTTCCGACCATGAGTTGGAAAGGTTGAATGGAACCCAACAACACTTCGGAAATGCGAGCTTGTTTTTCTTCCATCACGGCTTGCATCAAAGGTGTTGCTCCGACCATGACCGCCATGAAGATCAACATCATTAACCCCATCGGTAAAATAATGTCCACCACTGGATTCGAATCTTGGGGAGTACTGATCCCACCGGTTTCCACATCCCGCTCGACAAGACTCATATCATTAACTTCAACTGACTGCACAACACGTTGAATAACCGCTTGATCAATTCCCTCCTTTTCACTTCGAATTCGCTGTATCGTTTCATTCACCACTTCGCTGGCAAAGCGTCGAAAGGCGTTGTCGACTGAAGTCTGTGAATGATAGTTGACCTTCGCATCCGCTGCAGAATTGACGACCCCAGCATCAATTTCGATAAATCCACTGATCTCCTTGTTTCGCACTCGATCGGACAACTTCAAGGTGGACTCTGGCGGTTCGCCGATCGACTCTGGATCAATAAACTCTAATATAAATTCAGGCTTCACCTTGAGTCGCTCGTCCCCCTCGCCTTCAAAAACCATTGCTTGATTATAGAACGCAACCGCGGCTTTAAATGCATCTTCAAATTGACCCGTGCGGTCGACCATGGCAAACGTTTTATCGGTCGTATCCACCTTGTCTCGCAATAGAACTTGTACAATGATCGATCCAATCATCAAGACGGGCATCGCCACAAGTGTAATCACAAAGGCCTTACTGCGGACTGCAGCACGGTATTCTCGCAAAGCTATGACAAATGATTTATTCATGGGAATCCTCTTCACTCTCGGGACCAGCGATCCGGACAAAAATATCTCGTAGGGAGGGGCGGCAAAGTTCAAAATGGCGGACTGTTCCAAGTTCCATCAATCGCCTCAATAGCGACTGGGTATCCGCATCAGGTTTTAAGCGGAGTTCTTGGACTAGTCCAAAATCATTTACCATTTCGACTTCTGCCAAGCTTTCAAGTTGTCCTTGTATATCACCGCCATCTGCTATTTTCACGCGTACGACGTTTTGCCCATAGTCGCCTTGGATTGCATCCATTGTGCCGTCGATCACTTTCTTACCTTTGAACATCATGCAGATGTAGTCGCACATTTTTTCAGCAACTTCCATGTCGTGCGTGGAAAACAGAATCGTTGTTCCCTGTTTACGTAATTCAAGTACCGTGCGTTTAATCACTTCGGAATTGACCGGATCGAGGCCGGCGAACGGTTCGTCAAGAATCAATAATTCCGGTCGGGCAATGATGGATGCGATGAATTGGATTTTTTGAGACATCCCTTTGGAAAGAGTCTCGACTTTTTTATTTCCCCACTCTCCCAATCCCAATTCGTCGAGCCAGCGAAGCGCATCGGTTTTCCCGTCTCGGTTCCCCTTGAGCGCAGCGAAGAACTGCAGCAGTTCAAGAACCCTCATCTTCTTGTACAGTCCCCGTTCTTCCGGTAGGTATCCTACTAGGTCATTATCTGCTGTAAAAGAGTCTTCTCCTAACACGCGTATCTGCCCTTGATCGGGGTGAATAATTCGTAAAATCATTCGCAGGGTCGTAGTTTTCCCAGATCCGTTAGGACCAATGAATCCATAAATAGATCCCTCTGGTATCGACAGCGATAAATCATCTACAGCGATTACGTCTCCAAAACGTTTCGTCGCTGATTCTATTTCGACCGCTTGCATCATATTTTCTGCCTTGTTGCTAAAACTTCGTAATCCAAACTAAATCACATAATAGACTATCGCTCGTCACAGCGTAACTACGCTTAACAAGCGTAGTTATTGCACAATTTATCGAACGACTTGCTGCTGAGATACCACGGGCGTTGTTCGTAAATCACAAATTGTTCTCAGGACACGCTTCGTCATCTTTTTCGTATTCTGTTACACTCTGTTGTATGAATGTTCGCAAACTGATCGCGATTTATCTTGTAATTCAAGGCGTCGCCACCGCCCTCTGGTGGTGCGTTCTGTTTACCGTCCCCTCGTCGGCGGAATGGTTCCACCCTAAAGATTGGCCACGCGAATCATTGCTCGGGTTTTGGCTCAGCGATTCAATGCTACTTGTTGCAGGCTCTTTTTTCACTGCCGTAGCGGTTGTCACCAATAAACCGTGGGCAAGTATTGCAATCTGGACGTTAGCTGCAGCAACCTGGTATCCGACCTTGTACTGCCTCGGCGTAAGTTTTATGAGCGACCAAGCGTGGCTTGCTTCGGCGCTGATGACCTGTATGGCCGGAATCACTCTGGCAATGGCTACCATCTACGGACACTCCGGCCAAACCCCCGCTATGTTTCGCTCGGTCCCGATGACCAAGCGCGCCGCAGCAAGTTGGACGGCCGCGCAGATTCTAATTTTCTGGTGTACCTTCTTATGGATTCTCCCCAAAGGGATTTTCGAACTAGAACAAATACTCGCAGTAACCGAATTTACCCGCTTTGCACCAAATCATCAGATCGCACCGATTCTATTTGCACTTGCATCCGGCCTCGGAATTGCAGCCGCTCACGCGATGAACTGCACTGGCAAAGGAACTCCACTGCCAACAGCAAACGCTCCCAACCTCGTAGCAACTGGTCCCTACCGCTACGTCCGCAATCCAATGGCGCTCGCCGGAATCCTGCAAGGTCTTTGCACCGGCTGGTTTCTCGGCAGCTACGCCGTTTTGGCGTACGCGCTTTTAGGAGCCGTGGCCTGGCATATCTTTGTCCGGCCAACTGAGGAACGAGAAATGACAAAGAGGTTTGGCGACGAATACACCCAATACAAAGCAACTGTGCCGCTGTGGATTATCCGACCTTTTTAGAATCCGATATGCCGCACCTACTGAGCGCACAAATGAGCGCACAAAAAAAGGCTCCTTCCTATTGGAAGGAGCCTTCGTTTTTGATCAACGAGTGAAATCACTCGCGTCTTACCTTATGAAGGGCTTACATTTTCCGCACAAGGG
>DTSG01000288.1:0-2691 GCA_012965455.1 Planctomycetaceae bacterium
CCACGTTACTGCGTTGGATTACAACGGTTGCCACGGCGGCGCCTCCGTTCTCCGCGACTGAGTCGCTATCGATCGTGGCAGTAAGTGTTTCATGATCGGTGACGGTATAATCTGCGGCACCAGCGAAGAAGTGCGGGTCTGCCGAGGCTGTGAAATGAACAACCTGATTTCCGTCGAGTAGTGCGTCATCTACCGCTTGGATGTTGACTGTGGCTGTGCTTGCATTCAACGCGAAACTGACGGATGCTGGAATAGTTAGTTCGCTGTTATCATTGCTTGTCAACGTGACTGTAAAGTCACTGGAATCAATAGACAAATCTCGTGAGAACGTCAAGATAGCGGCATTGGGACCATCGTCTTCACTGATCGATTCGAGCGAGAACGAGAGTTGAATCGTGGCATCTTGAACGAGTTGTTGATATGCAGTCTGCACCGCTTCGGTGGCTGAAACAGCAGTAAGGCGAGTTCCCAGTAGGGTCAGATCCGACAGGTCGATCAGGCCATCCCCGTCGAGGTCAGCGGCTGGATGAAATTGTGAGTTGTCGCTCTTCAGCAGTGTGGCAAACGTTGCGATGTCGGCAGGAGTGTAGTTGCCATCGGTATTCAGATCGCCTAGACCGGCACCAATAATGGTAGAGGTAAATAGCCCGGTTTGTCGTTGGACGTTGACATTACCGGTTCGTTCGAAGGACACAATGGTGGCTACATTGTTGCCATGTTTGACGTCAAAAAATCCATGTACAAATTGGTCGCGGTCGATCTGACTTGTCAGACCACCTCCCTGCTCCGCTTGCAAAATGATACTGGCGTCAGACATATTGGCTGGCAAGTTAAGGAACACATGGACACTGTCGGCAGTTTTGTCGACCGAGCGAACAACCATGTCTCGATTTTCATTAACACCGGAAGTAAATGGTTCGAATGACAGCAGTTCGGACTCAGGAGGCAAGCGGTCTATATAAACTGACTGTTTAAACGAGTTGAAGATTGCGGGTCCGCCGTCGGTGCGGTGTCTAAATGCTCGTGACTCCAAGTGGTGCACTCCCTCAGAGAGCTTAGTAGCGTCAATTGTCTGCAGAAACTCACCATCGCCACGCACTCCACCAATTCCCGCGGGTCCAACTAGCGGGCTGGATTTATCGCCAAACACTTCGAATCCATAACTAACGTCCCCGGGTGTAACAAAATCAACGCCGCCGTTTCCGTTGACGTCGAGACCTGCGTCAAGTTTGAGCAACGCGTGATCTCCGTCGGCAAAGACGTCACGTAGACTGTCGAGTCCGAGCAACCGTACTTCGTTGGTGAGCAAGCGCGCTTGAAACGAATTGGCTGTAACAACATGCAGGTCGTTTAATCGCGTTTTACCATTGTCAAAATCATTGGCTGCGGGAATTGAACCTGTAAGTACGGAGTCCACACCAATAATTTCCAAACCTCCGGTGGATTGGGGTCCCGATAATCCGTAGATCACGTACCCGTTCCCATGGAATTCGTTGTTAGCGTTTTTGTTTCGCGGGATGCGTAAATCAATGGTTTGGGAATTGGATACGGTGAGGACCTCGGAGATATCGTTAAAGGGGTCGATTGTGGCATTGGCAGCGTTACCGGTTAATTCGATCAGATGTGTGCCTGGC
This sequence comes from Planctomycetaceae bacterium, assembly GCA_012965455.1. Taxonomy (GTDB): domain Bacteria; phylum Planctomycetota; class Planctomycetia; order Pirellulales; family Pirellulaceae; genus UBA721. The sequence goes on from DTSG01000288.1 coordinate 1,635, forward strand.
GCCAGCGCCACTTGAACGGTGCGTTGATCAAACCCGCCGTCGCCGCGATTCGACAGACCGGTAATGGAGGAACTGATTCGTTCAAAAGCAAAGATTCCTTCGTTGTCGATCCAGCGTTCCTGATAATTTCCGCGACCATGCGTGTTACGAATGCCTACTAGTGTTTCAATTGCGTCGCCGTAAACTCCCCCCAGTGCATCGCCTCGACCATCTTTGGGGAAGTCTCGATTTTCGCCGAATTGTTTACCATTGAAATAGACGACTGCATTGCCAGGTTGCATCAACATGTAGGCGTAGGCGACGTTGTTGAGTGCGGCAGGTCCGTGTTCATCATGGCTTTGAACAAACATAACGCCGGCTGATCCGTTGTGCAGGCCATCGTCGGCGACGTCCATAGAGGAATCGCGAATGTTTTGCCAGGCGTTGGTAGTTCCTGGCGACGCGAGGTTGTCCCGCATCGCGAAAAATAGGCTGAAATCCAGAGCATCCCGGTTGCCGCCGATCCGACCAATATCGCCCGGATCAATGTTCTTTTTTACAAAAGAAAGAAGAGCGTTAGTATCACCGGTAAAGGCTTCGCTATAGCTGAACACGTGTTGTGGTGAGCCGTCAAGTAATTGTCGGGGGTTAGAGCGATAGACGGCGCGGTCCACAAAATCCATCACGAAGGGTTCGACATGCTTGGCCGCATCGATCCGGAACCCGTCTACACCGACGTCCTGCACCATCCACTGCATGTAACGCATCAAATAGCCCATCGCATTCTCGGTAAGCGGGTCGCCGCAGTCACCGCAGTCGGGGACAAATGGGAAGACGGCAATGTTGGATTCGCCCGTTGCCGGGTCAAACAACATCATCGGACTCGCGTCGCGATCGGGATAGTATTGTCTATTTTGCGGAGAGGGAACGTTTGCTAGTCGACCAGCGGCGTCTGCTGTGCTCCCGGCAGGGATGTTTTGAGCATTACCATCTTCAACCGGATGCCGAATCATTTCATGGTTTTTGCCATGATTGATGTCGACCAAACCGGCGAGCCGTCCTTTGACATCGCCCGATT
>DTSG01000288.1:2719-11269 GCA_012965455.1 Planctomycetaceae bacterium
CAGCCATGGAAGTCGCCGTCGATGTCGTTGCCAAGGGTGATTGCCAGCCCAGGGTAGCCACCGGAGGAGGTGAAGCCGGTGGTGCTGATGTCGGAAAACCCTGCGTGATTGATGATGGTGTCCACGTGCAGGTTGATGCCAGCGCGGTGCAGTTCGTCGGCAACGGATTCAAGGCCAGTGCGTGTGCCATATAACGTTGGTTTACGAGGGCGTCCTAAGTCAAAACGGTCGTAGACGTCGTAACCGACCGAGAAGTCGCTCATATCGGCTCGGCCAGGTGGCGGCAGCCACACGGAACCATAGCCTGCTGAGAAAAGATCAGGCATGCGATCTTCAATGACGTCATAATCGGCTTCGAACCATTGTAATATTGCCGGTGCAGAAGCATCGAGTAGGCGGCGTGGTTCAAGTCGGTCAAGTGTCAGTGGACGCGATCGACGACTTGAATTGGATTTAGTTTTAGTTTTCCGAAATAGATCAGAAAATGCCATAGGATGCTCACTACAAACGATAGAAGAGGATACGCCAATATAACCTACACTAATATTAAATTGTAGTGTTAAACAGTTTCGCGGAGGCACTCCCAGCAGACCAGGATTTGCTCTACGGGGTCGTCGGAATTTTGGGCAGGGGAAGTTCGCGTTGCGAAAAATGGGTGGTTTTTCTATGGTAGTCGTGATAATCTTAAATTGACGTTTGATTTATAACTACGAGATGGATTGTAAAGTAATCTGCATGAGTAATATTCCACCACAAAATCCCTATCAACAACCTGTTACCTTTGCGGTTCCGCAGATGCAGTCGCAGATGCCACCGCAAAAAGATCAGACACTGGCAATTGTTGCTCTCATTACGGGAATTTTGTCGCCCACCCTGGGTCTGTTGTGTTGCATGTTTATACCATTGTCGCTGGTTGCTTTGATAACCGGACTATTGGGGATGCAAAAAGTCTCGAAAGGCACAGGTGAAGGGTACGGTATGGCGCTAACCGGGGTCATTTTAGGTGGTGGCACGTTGCTTTTATACGGGGCTGTTTTCGCATTCTTTTTCTTCAGTGCACAAAGTGACTTTAACGACATCAACTTCGATTTTTAGGCGCACCGTTGCGATGAAAACCCCGACATCCACGCGGCGCGAGGCGTTATCAATTATTGCCGGCGGGGCGACTTTGGCGTTTTCTCCCGCTTGCCTAGCCAATTCTAAACGCCCGTTGTCAAAATTGAGATTCCTTGTGGCTAGTGATACGCACTTAGGATACAAGAACTCAACGTCAGCTGAAAAACGGTGGATTCAAGCGGCGGCGGAATTGAAATTGGCAACAGGCGACCTTGTGCTTCACTTAGGAGACATTGTCGACGGCGGGCGTGAGGAACAGTATGAGGTTTATTTACGTGAACGCGAGAAAATTGGTAAACCGGTATATGAAATTCCGGGTAATCACGACCCCTTAGATTTGTTTCGTAAACACATTCGCAAACAGGTTGATGTGGCAGTGGATCATGAGTGGTTGAAGTTTGTGTTAGTTAGCAATGCGCACACGGATTCACACGACGGGTTTATAACTGACGCACAGTTGCAGTGGATTGAGTCGCAGTGTGTCGCTGCGAAAAAGCAACAGCAGTATGTGATGTTGTGCTTGCACGTACCTGTCCACTCCAACCGTCACCCTGACCGCGGATGGCATGTTAAACCGGAGCACGGGCAGACCAAGTTGTATGATATTATCGAGCGTCACAAGCAGCAGATAGTGGCGATGTTTCATGGGCATTTCCATAACGGAATCCGTGGCTGGAAAGATGACGACGGAATTCACGAGATTTGCCTGCCTGCAGTGTTGTATAATTTAGATCGCGGCCTCGAAAAACAAAAAGCAGCAGGCTACAATCCATTAGAATTCCGCCCAGGCTATACAAAGGTTACGATTGACAAAGGTTTGATGACGCTCGACTATAAACCACTGGGCGCTGATGTGTCGATTAACAAAAAATGTGAATTCGATCGCGACGGATAACCGGTAAATTCTGTAAAACCATTTACGAAATAGGGATCAGTTTTGAATACACGAACACTATCAATAGCGTTGGTACTGGGATTACTTCACAGCGGCGTAAGCGCGGCAGCGCCCACGTTGGAGCAGGCGCAGCAAATATCAGCAAGAACTGGACGGCCTATCCTGGTTATGGCGGGCGCGGACACGTGACCGGCTTGTCGCGTACTGGAGAAGCGATTGGCAACCGATCGTAGTCTCACAGGGCTAGTGGCACAGTTTGTGCCGTTGAAAATTAATACATCCTCCCCAGACTGGCGGACGATCAGCAGGAAATACCCGACTGCCGGCAACACGATACCGGTGGTCTATGTGATCCGCGCTGATGGCAAAAAGATTTTTGCAGAGCGAAGTTCGTTGCCCGGTGATAAGCTGCCATTTGTGTTGCGGGGATCGTTGCAGAACGCTGGTGGCATTTTGAGTGATGTGCAAGCACAATCGGTGATCAAGGCAGTGGCTGTTGCCAGGCAAGCGTTAGGCAGTGCTGACGTGCATTCCGCTGTGCAGGCAATGAGACCATTAACTAAGTTAGGCACGTTGGGAAATCTGCAAAGCTATGCTAAACCAATTCAGGATGCCAATGCAGTCGTGGGAGATATTTTGAAGCAAGCGGGCGTAGATTTGAAGGAGATTGAATCAAACTTGCAATCCACAGAGACTGCGGTCCGGGGAACTGCGGGTTTATTTGCAGCGATGCGAACCTACTCGATCTTTCCGACGCTAAAGAGACAATTTGGTATCATCCACCGCAGTGCCTCGGGAAATGACGAACTACTGATTGCGATGGCGCAGGGTAAGGCGATTGATAAAGCGATGGCTATGAGCACATTGCGCGGTGGTACGAGCAAGGCAGTCTTAGAGCTTGAGCGTTTGGCAGAAATGTACCAAGAGACGGCGACCCTAACTTTGATTGCGGAAAAGATTGCGAGTTTGAAGCAATAGGTGGCATGCAAGTGCAGCCAATATTGGTCAAATATTGCCAACCTGTAGCTCATCGTCAATTGTGTTTTCGCGGGTATCCGCAAAAAATCCTTCAGTGATCCTGGTAATCGGGATATCGCAGGCGTACGGCGCAATCTTTATAGGATGGTTGTTTGGAATGCGGGTCGAAATGGGCGCGGGTTAAACGGTTGGTCTCGACATAGTGCATCGGTATGAACACTTGGCCTGGCCTAATGTTATGGCTGATGGCTACGGTGGCGAGGAGTTTGCCTCGTTGCGACTCGACGATGATTTGCTGTTCGGGCTGCAATTTGTATTTAGCCGCGTCAGAGGAGTTGACCTCGACGTAGACATTTTGTGGGTATAGTTGACGTAGCGTCGGGCTCTTCGAGGTTCGAGTGTTGGTATGCCACTGCGCAGCGGTACCTCGACCTGTGATTAGCAGCAAGGGATATTTACTGGATGGCGGTTCAGGCAACGGCTGAGGTGTATCGAAAATAAATCGTGCACGTCCGTCCTCGTGATAAAACATGCCGTCGGCAAACAGGCGGCGTTGGCGGTCACGCAGAGGCGGCCCCTCGTCTGGAAACGGCCACTGGATACCACCCGCCTGCTCAAGATGCTGGTAATCGCGGATCCCAGTCATGTCGCAGGGTTGATCCCGAGTTGCTTCTTTGATGCACTGAAACACGTCTTGAGGGGTTTCCCAGTGGTCAAACAGTTCATGACAGCCCCAGTGCTTAGCAAGCAACTTGATGATTCGAAAATCGGAGAGCGCTTCACCTGGCGCTCGGCTGACTTGTTTGACCAGCCCGACCCGTCGTTCTGAATTGATAAACGTCCCTTCCTTTTCACCCCACGCCGCAGCTGGCAGTGTCAGGTCCGCAAGTTTGGCGGTGTCCGTATTGTCATACATGTCTTGGACTACGAGAAAATCAAGTCGGCTCAGAATGTCGCGACACATCTTTTGATTAATCCAAGAATGTGCGGGATTGGTCGCAATGATCCACAGCCCCTTGATTTTTTCGTTTAGAATTTCATCCAAAATTTCGTGATACGCAAGACTCGTCGTGGAGGGAATAACGTCTGCAGGAACTTGCAGAGCGGTTGCCACCTTACTGCGGTCCCGGGGATCTGCGAATTGATGACCACCAATCAGGTTGGTCGTGTTGCTGAAAAGTCTTGAACCCATGGCATTACATTGGCCCGTGATGGAATTTGCACCGGTTCCAGGTTTGCCGATGTTTCCGGTCATTAATGCGAGATTTATAATTGCCTGAGCCGTTCTTACTCCCTGATAACTTTGGTTTACTCCCATCGTCCACCAAAACGACACCCTCATGCCCCGCTGGATCTTTTCCGCTAATGCCTCGATTGTCTCAGCAGCGATACCGGTATCCCGCGCGGCGCGATCGGGGGAAAACGTGGAAACGTGCACCGCAAACTCGTCAAAACCCCTTGTATGCGCTGTAATGAATTCCTTGTCGATCCAGTTGTTACGGATCAGGACATGGGCGAGTGCGTAAAACAGTAGTAGATCGCTTTTGGGTTTCAATGGAATGTGTTGCGTCGCTGCGGCAGCTGTTTCCGTGTTGCGTGGATCAATTACAATTATTTCCGGGGTGTGCGGGTTGTTCACTATTCGCTGCCACATCACGGGGTGGGCGATGCAAAGGTTTGAACCGATCAAGATAATGAGGTCTGATTCCTCAAAATCCTGATATGTATAGGGCGGTGCATCAAACCCGAAGCTCTCTTTGTAGGCGACCACCGACGTGGCCATACATTGGCGAGTGTTACCATCTCCGTGTTGAATGTTCATGCCGAAGCGAGCGAAGCTGCCAAGCAAGGCCATTTCCTCGGAAGGAATCTGGCCAGTACTAAGAAACGCCACTGACTCGTCGCCGTGCTGTTTTTGAATTTCTTTAAAGCGCTCGCAAAAAGTTGCGGCAGCTTCGGTCCACGAGATTTTTTTGGCTGTTTTTCCGCGGTGCTTGCGCAGTTTTGGGTACACCGCTCGGTCGCTAGCCGCTAGGGGCGTGAGGGCCTCCCAGCCCTTAGGACAAGCCATCCCGATATTGACAACATTAGATACAGAAGGGGTCAAGCCCACAGCCTGTCCGTCGATAAGGTGTGTTTCGAGACTGCACCCAGTAGAACAATAGCCGCAGACAATCGACGTTGTTGATGTTGGAGCGGCGTCCATCGGAACCTGCCCGATTCCAAAGTTTCCGTCGGTACGTTTAAGTAGGTTAGTTAGCGGGCCGTGGCGTTGTAGCATGAGATCGTCCAAGTGGCGGTTCACAGTTTAGGTACCTGGCATTCGCGGGGTGGCAACGGATGTAAAAAAGAGATAGCGTTCCGCAAATTCACCCACTAGCAACAGGATCCAAATAAGCAACGTAATGGCAATGAAGAAGACAGGATCAAATCCTTGGCCAGCGGTAGACGTGTTTTGGGTCAGTAAGACAAGTGGCATAGCAACACCGCCAACCATAGCGACGGCGAAACGCAATATCACGATCGCAAATAGGCTGGTGGTAAGTAATTGCGCGGACCGTTTGAGTGGATTAAGCGTGCGATTTCGAAGGTGAATGAAGATGCGGGCCTCTAGTAGGAGTTTTAAGAACGTGGTGAAAATAAGTCCACGGCATATTGGGGCGCTGTATTGAGACATGATTGTACTGACTGATATTTCCGGCGCTAACGCGGCCATTGTGGAAAGTAACAACAGCGTAGTCGGTAGGCCGAGCAGAATCGCCGTGAGCCCAAATCGGCTCGTCGTAAAGAATGGGCTCCACAATAAGCGGGGCGTGTCGACATAGACCATGATGGAACAGACGACGGCGAATATACCGACCAGGGTCGCAGCCCACTGCAACGGATGGTGTTTTTCGGCAGATGATTCTGTAAGAATTGCCAGGGCCGTGTCGGCGCTGGCAAGGACCGCGAAGACGCCAAAGGCAACAATTTCGCGACTCAACCATGAACGCCGTATTCCGAGAATCGCCCGAAAAGCAAACAACGGGCGTCCCAGATGTAGTACGGAAGCGATGAGCCCGAGCATTCCAAGCGCTAGTGTCATGATCACGGGCCATTGTCCCATTTGATCAATTAATACGTTATGGTTGCGCACTGTGGTTGCTGATGCGCCTAACAGTACTAGCATCCACGTGAAACAGTTTAGCATTACAAATGTGCCAACCGAGAGTTGTGTCAGGATCAGCATCGTAACTAGTGGCCAATGGGCGTGTTGAGGTCTGCCGACGTAGAAATCCGAGGCAAGCAGGTTTCGAGGCAGCGGTTTGGTTGTTTTGTAGAGTGTCGTGGGCAGAGTATAGTCGGGTGCCGGTGCGGTTGGCAGAAACTGATTGGCTTGGGCATTGGCGATAGTATCCGCTTCTTTAGATATGACAATGCGAATCGCGTGTTGCGGGCAGGCTTGTACGCATGCTGGTGCCTCATTCGCTTGCAGACGGTCGTGGCACATATCGCATTTACGCACAATGCCCTTGTCGTGATTATAGACGGGCACTTCATAGGGGCATGTGAATAGGCAGTATTGGCAGCCGATACATTGATCGTCCAAATGTATAACGATTCCAGTTTCCGGATTCTTTTCATAAGCGTTTACGGGGCAACCGTCCGCGCAGGCAGGTTCTAGGCAATGGTGACAGGCAGTGGTTACGTGTTGCAAAACAGGTAATTCGGTGGTGCCACCGACCAGTGAGCCTACTTTGCGCCACGCTTCGCTGTCATCGAGCCCATTGAGCGAATGGCAGGCTGCCACGCATGACTTGCAGCCTGTGCACTTGTCGAGGTCGACCTCGAAAGCGTATTGCTGGCCCTCTTGCGGAGAGTCTAACGGAATCAAATCCGTATAATATTGGCCGTGTAAGGCTGGGGTCGCTTCCGCAACGCGCTGCCCAAACAAATCCACGGCGGTCAGCGATTGTTGTGCACTCATCAGGCTGGCAACGAAGTCGGATGGAGACGAAGACATGTTTACTTTGGATGGTATTGGAAAATTGTTGGCCAGTCCTGATCTAAGTATGCAAACCTCGTACCACATCAGAACAACTGAGGGGTAATTACGGGATTGTCCATTTAGTCGTCAACCATATGGCTGTTAGGCGTAAATAAGCACGGTTATTGAAACGCGGGAAAACATGGTTTCAGTTTGCGAAAGATCCGAGCGTGCTTAAAAAGAGGGCACGCCTGTTCAGATTAAGTGCAAATGTTTCTTATCAATTTTTCCCTCGGCGGAGATTCAAATAGTTTTCTTGATTTTGTCGTGGGGTCAGAGATCGCATTTCCCCAACCGTGTTATCGGACCCAGATGATGCGGTATCGATAGCTTATTGAGCACTTCAAATTGTGGACCAAATGGCGCTCTTTGCCCCCTGACGTGTGGTTTCTGGTTTTCTGACTTAGTCGTTGACGACCTTAAGTACCCCGTCAGAGAATTTTTGGCACGCTGTTTGCTTTAATACACCGTTGTTCAATAGAACAGGCCACAGGATTGTTGGCCCGCACCGCGAAGACGACAGGCGACGTAGCATCTTTGTTGCAACCGATAAGTGACTTGAATAAGAAATAGAACACTACAAAGATGCAGATTGAGAATCAATCGCCAGTATTATGGCGAGACCTATTAAAATTTAACAAGCCCCAGATTCGCGTATTCCATTTGTCGTGGATGGCCTTTTTTCTGTGCTTCTTTGCGTGGTTCGGCATCGCTCCTTTGATGCTAGTCATCAAACGTGAATTTTCACTCACCGCTAGCCAAGTCGGCAATACAGTTATCGCTTCAGTGGGCATTACCATTCTAGCTCGCTTTTTTATGGGTTGGGTTTGTGACAAAATTGGCCCCCGTTTAACCTACAGTTGGTTATTGGTGTTGGGGTCAATTCCAGTGTTTGGCATCGCTTTTAGCAATGGTTACGTGTCTTTTTTGATATTTCGTCTGTTGATCGGCGTGATTGGTGCATCGTTTGTAATCACTCAATACCACACGTCGATTATGTTTGCGCCGAACATCGTGGGAACCGCCAACGCCACGTCGGCTGGGTGGGGTAATCTAGGGGGCGGGGCTGCGAATATGGTTATGCCGTTGGCGTTTGGCGTGCTGACTGGAGCATTCGGACTTAGCGAGTCATTAAGTTGGCGATTGGTAATGGTGATTGCCGGAGTGTTTTGTGTAATCGCAGGAATCGCCTACTACTTCCTAACTCAAGACGCTCCCGACGGTAATTTTGCGGACTTACGACGCCTTGAATCCGATAAAGACGCGGCAGATCGCGGGCAATCATTGCGCAAAGTAGTGTCGGATCCTCGGGTCTGGGTTTTGTCTTTGATATACGGGTGCTGCTTCGGCGTTGAATTAACCATGATCAACATTGGTGCGCTGTATTTTGGAGAGACCTTTAATTTGTCGTTGGCACAGGCAGGCCTGATTGCAGGTTCTTACGGTTTGTTAAATCTATTCGCCAGAACGACCGGCGGAATGCTCGGCGATCGATGCGGCCTGCGCTGGGGCTTACGCGGTCGGGTAATGTGGC
>DTSG01000289.1 GCA_012965455.1 Planctomycetaceae bacterium
GAGAAAGAAGAATGCGCCTCACAAGCTGAGGGCGAACTCAGTACCCTGCAGGATCAGATTTCTACCAACAAGGGAAGAATAAGCGCCGCTGGGGAATCCAGCGAACTTTTCGAAGCCCTGGCCAAAGCTGAGGCAATTCAGCAGGATTTGATTGATGACCGTGAGGAAGCGTTCAAGGGAATTATTGGTCAGACACTTGTTGATTGGCTGGCGGAGGAGTCCACAAGTGACCGAACGTCGGATGTATTCGTAGAAGCGTCGTTGATGTTAGACAAGATCACCAAAGGACAGTTGACACTTGGAGTGTCGCAGTCTGGCCAAGAGGAGTTTTTTGTAACGGCTCCTGGGAACGAGCGACGGGAATTGGACCAATTATCCGTTGGCGAGCGAGTTCAAGTGTTGCTGTCAATACGGATGGCGTTTCTAGGCCATTCTGAGTTAGCGGTATTACCACTGGTGTTGGACGAAACATTAGGGACGGCTGATGACGAACGGGCGCATGACATTATTAACTCCGTCCTTGAACTCGCGAAGCTCGGTCGGCAGGTGTTTTACTTCACCGCCCAAACGGACGAAGTTGCCAAATGGAAATTGTTATTGAAGCAATATCCCTCGTTAGAATCTCGCTTCATTGACCTCGACGCGCAACTGGACAACGCGATCGGGAAAGAAATTCCGCCGGCCGATGCATTTTCGTTAGCGGCCACGATTGACGCGCCAGGGGACTGCAGCCATCAAGAATTCGGCGAAAAACTTGGGGTTCGGCGTCCCATATTGTTTCCCTACAGTCCGGGTAACTTACATCTGTGGTACCTAATTGAAGATTTAGAGCTTCTTTATGATTGCATCCAAATCCGAGTGATGACTTGGGGGAGTTTGCAACAGGTGATGAAATATAATGTCGCTGGTGTCCCGTTTATCAATGAGGCTCAATTCTCGACGCTCCAGTCGCGTGCTGCTGCGGTAACCACCGCGGTCTCTCTGTGGAGTGTGGGTCGGGCTGCACCGATTACACGCGAAGACTTGCAGGAGAGTGGTGCGGTTTCTAATACCTTTATGGAACGCATATGGGAAGTCGCCGCCAGAGTGGAGTATTGCGGTGCGTCGTTAGTTAAAGAGTTACGGGGTGATTCGCGTCCTAAACAATGGAGTGATAGTAAAACAGAAAAACTCGAGGACTACCTTTGTCGCATCGAGAAAATCGATACTGCAGCTAGAAAAACGCCGGACGAAATCTATTCTCAGGCAGCGATTGCCTTGGAAGCACAGGGCGAGCGTTTGAAAAATAACGAGGTTTGGCTTCATTGGATGCTGGAGAATACTCTACGAGCGTAATGGCGCCTTTCGGAACACAACACGATGAATCGTGATAAGGTACTCGACTGTTTGCGAGATGACGTTGTCGATAAAGTCACTGCAGTCTTTCGACAAAACCATTTGCTCGTTAGGCAGGCCGCGAATACCAACGAATTGACGCGAATTACCACAAATGGATGTATAATGTCATTGCTAATCTGATGTTAACCACAGCTATTGAGGATGCAGTATGAAAATCATTTCGAAACACATCGCAATAGCTCTTTTTCTTGTGTCGCTGTCTAACCAACATACGACGGCCCAGCAGTGGGAAACGGCAACTAAGCCGCAGATTGAGTTGGCAAAGAATCTTCACGAGTGGCTGAAGACGGGGAACCAAAAAGGCATCTTGGAAAGGTACGTTCAATCTGCTGAGTTGTCCAAACTTGTTAAAGAGCAAGAAGGTAATCTTCACCCCGATTTGGTAATGGAAGTACTTGCTGCTGCTGGAAAGATCCCTATCAAGAAAGGCGATAAAACGCTCAGGGAAATCATTGGGGGCGGGAACAAAATGATTGATTGGTCACGTGTCTATCTGAAGTATGTTTGGCAGGAATCGGTAATAAACACTGCAGCGTTAGAGCTGGACATGATCATGATTCAATTTAGCCATGGTGCAGCTAAAGTGTGGTTGCAATTGAGCGTTGCTCGCGTGGATGGCAAGCTGCACTTGTGTTTAATAAAAGGATGGAAGATCACCCGCGACGGCGTCATTAACCTGCCAATTCCCGATTCGACTAAGGATGTCTCCAAATATGCTGCGCTCAGACGGTCGCTGGGACTGGTATTTGACTTGGCTAGGTTTCCCAAGCCGATATCTAAAGTTGACGATGAGGTTCCGACGAGTGCACGGGCGGCTATTGCATCGTTTGAGCGGGCGACGTCTTTGGAAGAATTAGGGCGGCATGTATTCAACTGTTGCGTTACCGGGAATTTTGATGCGGTCGGCAAAACGCTAGTACCAGCGTCGATGAACACGGGCACCGAGGGGTTGTCGGCGGGGCAGTTTGAAGTGCTCGCAGCGCTAGATCTGGAAAAGTTATACGCCCAAACAATGGTGTATTGGGGATTTCATTGGCAGGATTGTGTGATCAAATCCGTACAGCAGAGGGACCGCAAAATTATCGTGACCTTCAGTACGTTGATCCAACTTAAGGACGGAAAAAAGCGAGAGGCTGAACTTGAATTTTCGATATATGGTTTCAGGCAGTTTGAAGGTGTTTGGTATTTAGCCACTAATCCGGAATATCCTACGGGGATTTCCCGCGTCACCATGCAGGGCGTCACGATTGATGTGAGCGGGTTGGTGGAGGTGTCGGGACGCGTGACGCTTGACGGGAATCCTTTGGCCAATGCCGTAATCTCTATGACTGCGTGGACTCCGATGCCTCGTAATGGCAAGGCGGAACGCGGGTTAAACTCCCGGATACCCAGTGGGCGTACAAACGCGAAAGGTGAATTCACGATGACGGTTATTTACAGTTCAGATAGCGGAATGCCAGTTGTGTTCAACAAAATAGCAACGAACAAGTACATTGTGGGGGTGTTTGATGGGACACCGATGGATTCCAAAGATTCAACGCTTGAGCTGCCACGGGCTGATCCTGTTGACCCCAAGTCCAACGGCGGAACAAAAGCAACCGGGACGAAACGTGTGCCTCAAGTATTTGCAAATCCGTTTGGTCTCAAAGGAGACGGTAAATTTCTCACCGTGGATAAACCGCTAACCTCGGTGCTGATCAAATTAACCAGTGACGGAAAGATGGAAGTTAGCGCATCGTCGCCCTGAGCGATTGGACGG
>DTSG01000290.1 GCA_012965455.1 Planctomycetaceae bacterium
GGTTGGTTTCGATGTTGGTATGTGCGTCCCATTTACTGCCGCAGCCGTGATAAAGTTGCACAAAGCGAACTCCTCGTTCGACAAGCCGCCGCGCGAGTAAGCAGTTTTTTCCAAAAGCCTCGGTCTGCTTGTTGTCCATGCCGTACAGTGCTTTGGTGGCGGCAGTTTCACGTGATAAATCAACCGCTTCAGGAGCAGTTTGTTGCATCAGATAAGCAAGTTCGAAGCTACGGATACGAGCTTCCAGCTCACTTTGATCTTGCCCAAGTCGCTGGGCGTGTTGTTTGTTTAATTGTGCCAGCAAGGAATTCTTGCGGACTTGCCTTGGTGTATCAATGGATTTGTTAGGTACAAGATTGCGAATTGGTGGGTTATTACCCGACAATGCAGTACCTTGGTATGTTGCCGGCATAAACCCAGTGCCCCAATTTCGCGCACGGTTAAAGACCTTGTTGGGGACGTCTTCAATTACCACAAAGGTAGGCAGGTTGTTGTTTTCTGTGCCGAGTCCATAGCTAACCCAACTACCCAATGACGGTCGGCCGCCGCGGATGGAACATGTATTCATCTGGCAAACGCCGTTGGAGTGGTTTAGTCCATTGCCGTGGCAAGATCGAATAACGGCAATGTCATCCACGCAAGTTGCGATGTTGGGCAGCCAATCGGAAACCCATGTCCCGGCTTCGCCGTGTTGTTTCCATTTACGTTTGTCTGCCAACAACGGCGCATTGTATTCACCCATCGGGGTAATGATTGGGCCATACGAGTCCGGCAGAGGTTGCCCCGCGAGTTCTCTAAGCTTGGGTTTTGGGTCAAACAGATCGAGGTGACTTGGCCCGCCTTCCATGAAAAGAAAAATGACTTGTTTGGCGCGAGCAACGTGATGACTGACTGCAGCAGAACTAGTCGGCAGTGTTTCCGACCCCCATGCTTGTTCACTCAGTATCCCCGATAACGCTATACTGCCAAACCCCAGGCCTGCTTGGGCTAACATCTCACGTCGTGAAGATCGACCGGCTAATATGCGTTGTGGTGGGTTCATGGTAGCTAGAAAATGAATTACGTATCGAAAGTTTGGATTATTGAATATATAGGAATTCGTTTGCTGCTAGCAATACGTGACAATAATCGGTCCAAGCCTCCTCGGGTGACTTAGCGTTACTGAAAAAATCGCGAGCAACTTGTTTCTCATGGTCGGTGGCACAACGGCTGTATAGCTTCCAATGTATCAGATCGATATTGTTTTCGCAGTTTTTCATGTCTGGGGGCAATGTGAGCTTGCTGAGGGCAGTGGCCCGCGCTAGGACCCAAGCATTATTCATGATCAACAGTGTTTGCGTCGGCGTGGTGGTGGTGTTTCGTTCCGGTGAACTTAGGATGCCATCGGTTGCATCGAACGCTAACAGAAAAGGGTGAGGATGATTACGCATCATTTTTAGATACGCCGATCGACGCGGTGAGTCTACGTCTCGGCCGGCGCCGCCTAGTTGCAGCTCCAATTCACCACTGACATTGAGAATGTTGTCGCGTATTTGTTCGGCGTCAAGTCGACGAATATTTGCCCGCCAGAGAAATTGATTGTCAACATCGAGTTGCCGCATTTCGATCGCGTCTGGGTGAATTGCAGATTGCCGATAGGTCTGGGATGTAACGATGGCTCGATGAAGCTCTTTTATGTCCCAGTTACTTTCCATGAACGAAGCGGCTAAAAAATCAAGGAGTTCCGGATGCGTAGGACGCGTGCCGAGTGTGCCGAAGTCGCTGGGCGTATCTACGATGCCCTGGCCGAAGTGGTACTGCCAAATTCGATTGACCATTACACGACTGGTAAGCGGATGCTGTGGATCGGTTAGCCAGTTAGCGAGCGCCGTTCGTCGTCCGGTCGTAGCATGATTCGTTGGAGATACGACTGTTGTTGTCGTCGGGTCGAGTAAACTAAGTCCACCGGGTTGCAGAGGATTACTCGTGTTGGGGATCAACGTTGGGGGAGCTGTCGTATCGACGTCGGTGACTGAGGCGATGACTCCGAGTGGTGCTGGCTTTAAACTCTCGAAGGATTTCAATTCGTTAGTTAGTTGTTTCCATTTTTCCAGGTCCGTTTCCTGGAAATGTTTTAGCCAGTCCACTTCATTGATTTTCTTTTGAACTTGGCGAAATGCCAAGTAAGCGATTTGCTTTTCGTAGGGTGTCCGTTCGCTATCTTTCTTATAAAGTGAAGGGCGAACATCCAAGGGAAACTTTTCTATTTGCGCTGTGGTTAGCGTTTCAATATGCTTCGCTTGCATGGAATCGATTTGTTTGCGGACGTCTGTTGTCGCTTGTTGCCACTTTTCTAGCTGAGCTTGATAAGCCGCACGTTCGGTGGGAGTGCCTGCCAATTGTTCATCTAGTGGCAGTAAAGGCGCAAAAAATGCCCGCAGGCGATAATAATCGTTTTGCAGAATGGGATCAAATTTGTGATCGTGGCACCGCGCACAACTCATGCCCAACCCTAAAAACGCGTCTCCTGTGACGTCGGTGATGTCGTTAAGAATAATATCCCATTGTGATTTTGCATCACGTTGATTGAATTCGTAAATCCAATGCCGCAAAAAACCTGTTGCAATTTGAGCTGTTTGGTTATTCGGATCTAACTCATCCCCGGCAAGTTGTTGTCGGATGAATTGGTCGTAGGGTCGATTCTGGTTGAATGAGTCAATCACATAGTCGCGGTATCGCCACGCTTCGTCTCTGTAAGCATCAGCACTATACCCATCGGAATCAGCATACCGCACTAAATCAAGCCAGAACTTGGCCCAGCGGACTCCATGTTGTTCATCGTCCAAGAGTTGCTCGACGATTTGTCGGTAATGCTCGTCGCTAGGATCGGCGATGAAATCTTTGACAATTTCAGGCGGTGGGATTAAACCTGTGAGGTCCAAGTAAAGCCTGCGAATTAATCGGTCTGGTTGCGCGGGCGGGGCCATGGTTAACCCGCGATCGCGGAGAGTCGCCATGACGAATCGGTCAATGGGATGGCGGTTTTTGCCACGAACGCGGGGGACTCGAGGCTTAATGATTTCTTGAAAAGACCAAAATTCACGGTCTTCGTCTGTAAATTGTAAAGCCAGATCGCGCGACGGGTCAGGTATAGTTGACGGCCATTTAGCACCATCG
>DTSG01000291.1 GCA_012965455.1 Planctomycetaceae bacterium
GGGATAGTCGTCTGGTAATTGGCAGCGCTTTAGTTTTTTCGTTTTTGTCGATCGCGGCAGTGGTGCTCTATATTGTCTTAGCAAACAAATCAGCCTTGAAGCAATGGGAAAATGCCTTTGACCAATACCAGGGGGGCTCTTACCAACAAGCTCTAAGCGCCATGGAATCCTTTGCAGAAACATTTCCAGCCGATGATAAAGCAGACGATGCATTGTCTTATGCTGCGATGTGCAAAATTCACGTGCAAATGACAAAAATGGGTGATAGTTCAGCTGGGAAAATCTACGAGGCCATCCTTAGTGGTAAGGAAGTGCCCGGTTTTTCAGCAATTGCCAGAGAAGAATTGAAAACTTTGTTGCCGAATCTCGCCGAATACTATATTGAAAACGCTGTAGCTCTGCCCGGAGTGGACGATAAACGAAAACAATATGAGCTGACCGAAAAAGCACTTGAGATTATCGACATGCCAGGTGCCCTGGGTACTGAACGTAATAGACCTTCGTTCAAGTTGCGGATAACTGGTATTAAGGAGCGGATGTCGACGGTCCGACGTTACATTAATCGTAATGAAACACTAGAGGTGGCCTTGGCTGCTATCGCCAAGCATGTGCAAGCGGGGAAAACACGTGACGCTTTTATGGAACGCGATACGCTCTTGCGCACGTATCCAGAATTAGAAATGGATCAACGGATGCGGGAGTCCGTACTAGCGATTTCACGAGCTGAACAGGAATTGGTAGAAGTACAGCCCGGCGTGTTGAATTCTAACAACGATCCGATTGCAGTGCCGGCTGAGCACAAAGTTATAGTGGCGACTCGTAATGGTCGTAATATCAGCGGCGTGCAGGGCTACGCCGTGGCAGTTCTTGCCGGTGGTAGCGTATATGGAATTGAACTGGGAACTGGCCGCGTGCAATGGCGTCGACACGTTGGGCTGCAGACGTCGTTGAATCCTGTGCGAGTCAGTGAGGCTGGTAACGCTGATACGATTATTGTCGATGAAGGGCGTAATGAGTTAGTTCGCGTGGACACCTTAACGGGTGAACAGAAATGGAGATTGCCCGTTGGCGTTCCGCTGACGCAACCGCAAGTTTATAACGGCATGCTGTATTGTAATATTCATATCAAAGTTGCTGCTACAACAAACGACACCGACAGTGGACTCGTAGGTGCGTTGTTGGTTGTGGATATGGAAACGGGCAATGTTCAAAGCCGAACTGTCTACCCGATGCAAACTCATGTAGGTCCAGGTTTCGATGATGAAAATGGAATCATCTATCAAATCGGCGATCACTCTAATCTGTACGCCATTTCCGCAAAAAGTGGCGAATGTATTGGAGTTTACTTTCAAGGACACAAGCTAAATTCGATCGTTGTTCCTGCGGTGTATGCCGTCGGATATGTGATTTTGGTGGAAAATGGAAAATCACGATCGACCGTCGCAATCCTTAAACATGACGGTGAAGGTACTTTTACTCAGGGGCAAGAAAGCAAAACGCTCTTAGGGTTAGTAACCATGGCACCACAAATATTTGCTCGCCGATTTATGGTGGCGACCAACATGGGCGAGATACATGTCTATGATGTGGACCCGAATGTTCCCAATCCCCAAGGTCCGCTGTCCGTCATGGCATCCATTCCGGGTGCCTACTCGGATCCTATCCGCGAATATAGCTTGGCTGGCGAAGGCGTTTTGTTTATGGCCGGGCGGCGTTTGGTTAAGTATCAAGTGCAAGCACAACTTGGACAATTGCGAGAAGATTGGATCGATGAGAACGGCGATGTCTATGTTGGTCCAATTCAACGATTTGGCGCCATTGTTGTTCATGTTCGCCAGCGGCAAGGAACTAATGCTATCACGGTTGCTGGGCAATTGGTCGACTCGCGGCGTCCCTCCTGGGAAACAGATATTGGTTCAGGCGGAAGCGTTATGTTACTTCCAAGCGAACAGGGTTTAGCCGCAGTGACTGCACAAGCCGGCGTATTTGCTGTCAGTACTACTGATGTCCCACAGGAAGTTTATAGTCAAGGCGATGTTGTTGCTAGTAAATTTGGGTATTCCCATGCGATCCAGGTACAGGATCAGGTCGTTTTGCAGAGTTTAGTAGGTAGCGACGAATTGCTAGTATTTGCTGAGTTGGCAATTGGCAGTCAAGCCACGTCGGTAAAATTGCAGGGGTTAACATCCGCCCCTAGCGGAGCGGCAACGGCATTTAGTGGTCAAGTTTTACTGCCGCTACAGGATGGTAAGTTGGCAATGTTTCAGGTGCCACAGGGGACACAGGATGTGGTAGCTTTTCAGCCCACGTTGTCAGCTGGGCAGCAAGTTGCGTGGTCTAGCCCGGCACTACCGAGTGACGATAGTGACTCATTTGTGATTTTACGAGACCGCAAGAATTTGATGCGGATTGCTTTGCGACAGGATCCAGTGGTTCATCTCTCCAAACGTGCTAGCACTGAATTTATCGAGCCAGTCTATGAAACAATCGCTGCGCTGAATCGTACAGTGTTTGTTGTGCGGCGCGCTAAAAACAATGATCAGGTTGTTGGGTTGGGGTATCAGTCTCTGGAAGAGTTGACGAGTTACAACGTGCAAGGCCGTGTTGTCTGGGGGCCTTATCGAGTTGGCTCACAGGTGCTGCTGTATACTTCGTTGAATCAACTATATTGTTTTGACCAAAATCAACGATGTCGTTGGACGACCGAACAGCACAATATCAAGCTATTGGCAACAGGGTTTGTCAATGATGATGAATTAATCTTAACTGGAGGGGATGGTCAGATTTGGCGTATTCAATCGGTTGATGGTACGACGATTAGCATCACGGATTTAGAACATAAAATAACCCGCATTCCGGTCATGTACGATCGCCAATTGTGGGTGCCACTTGATAACGGTGAAATACGAGTAATACCGCTTGGCTGATATGAGTGGCTGGTCCAAGACAAATGATGAGTGATTTGGCGCAGAAAGAATGATGAATTGAGTTATTGTAGAAAACCGAAAACGAGACACAAAGTCGCTGTTCCATTGCGAGTGGTGATCGCTGCGCTGTTGTGGTTCATTTTTGCGGTACCAGTGTCTGCGCAAGAGTTACTCGTGAGTCTACTTGCGCGGGAGCCCTTCGACGAAATTACGGTCAAAGAT
>DTSG01000292.1:0-10852 GCA_012965455.1 Planctomycetaceae bacterium
TAAATTTGTCCGTAAGCGTACCACCCTTTAAGCTGACCATTCCCATCTTGAGCGTCTTGTAGAGGCGCCCTTTTAAACTTGTGGCGGGGGTATCTTCCGCACGCAGGGGCAAGGCGGCAGTTGCCGAAATTGCCGCTGTAGCTTGTAAAACTTGTCGACGGTTTAGATGTGTATGTTTCATTACAGGTCCTATCATTTGTCAGAATAATGTTCTGAAAGGTGTTAGCAGGGTTTGATTGCCCTAGTGGCTAAATTTCTGGTATGGGAGCGTCCGCGGGTATATCTTTACCTTCCCAGTTTACTTTGCCATCGTCATATAACAAAATGCGATGAGAGCTATTTTTTACTGGTTTCTTGTTCGTTTTAGGAATCCATTTCCGCAAATCGGCAATAACTCCCTGGTACATTGCTTTATCGGCGAGGTTGTGCCATTCGTGTGGATCGACGAGAGTATCGTAGAGTTCCGCTGTTCCGTCAGCATATGTAATATATCGCCAGCGTGTGGTTCTAATTGCATGGTTGTCATGATTGTGAGTGGTGATCGCCGGATGCTCGCGCTTTGCTGTCACATCTTTCAATTGCGGAAGTAGGCTGTGCCCTTCAAGTTGGCTGCCGACTTTCGTATCAATTAGTTCCGATAGCGTTGGATAGATGTCCAATAATTCGGCTGGCTGCGCGGAAACTTGTCCAGAGGTAATTCCGGGGCCCGCAAATATCAACGGTACGCGTGTTCCGTCAGCCCAGAGGGTATTCTTACCGGTAATCGCCTTTTCACCGATGTGCCATCCATGGTCTGACCATAAAACGATGATTGTATTTTTGCGGTATCCGCTATTTTCAAGTTGCTCTATCACTCGACCCACTTGGCTGTCGATGAACGCCGTGCAAGCGAGATAGCTACGCGCTAGATTATGCCATTGATTCTCATCCTGCAGGAACTTCAAACGGCATTCGGGTAATTTCCAATGTAAATACCAAGAAAAACGGGGCGTGTCATCGCGATCGTCGGCGATTACTTTCGGCAATACGCTGTCATCGTCGGGAAACAGGTCGTACCATTTTTGAGTTGTGTAGCAGGGAACGTGCGGTAGAAAAAAACCAACGGCCAGAAAGAAAGGTTCCTGCGGGTTGGACTTTAAGGTATCGACGGCATATTGTGCTACCTTATAGTCCTGCTTCTGTTCGTCCTTGTGGGGGAAAACGCCCCAGTCCACGAGCGGATGACCACTGGGAGTATTGACGAGTGGATTCTCAGGTCGAATTCCCACTCCGCCAGGCGGACCCAGATGATGGAATTCTTTAGAATCAGATTGTCGACCGTAACGTCCATGATAAATCTTTCCGGTGGAATAGGTGGTGTACCCATGCTTGGCCAAATGTTGAGGGAGAGTGACGGAAGACGCTAATTCCGGTACGTTGCGAAACCACGGCGCAAGGCCGTAAATTCCGGTGCTACTTGGTCGCATCCCGATCATCAAGCTAGTCCGAGAAGGATTGCAAAGGGGACTCTGGCAGTGTGCGTTTGTAAACAATGTACCGCCCGCGGCTAACCTATCGATGTTGGGCGTATGCGCCAATGGATGTCCGTTGAGGCAACCGATCCAGTCATTCTGATCATCAATGGCGATAAATAGAATATTAGGTTTTTCCGCAGCGCGCGTTTGGAAGGTCGTTGAAAACGAATATAACGTGGACAGAAAAATTAGGATGAACGTTCGCATTAGTTACTGCACTTGATAATAAAAGACTATAAAGGAGTATTCAGTAGCAATAGTATAACTCATTGCGATACTCAACGCCCCCTTTTGGAGATGATTACTATGCCTAAGTTCGCCTGTGCTGCGGTTCTGGTAGCCTTTGCTAGTTTGCACGTTGTCGCTCACGCCGAACCACTTATCGCGCCAGGGGACCGCGTGTTGTGCATAGGCGATTCAATTACCGCAGCTGGGCACTACGTAAGTTATTTAGATATGCAGTTGCAAGTACAATACCCAAATAACGCTCCGACTGTCGTCAATCTGGGACTTCCCAGTGAAGGAGTGACGGGACTATCGGAACCTGACCATCCATTTCCGCGACCGAACGTGCACGAGCGCTTAAAGAGGGCGTTGGATCAATTCAAGCCTGACGTGGTTATTGCGTGTTATGGGGTAAATGATGGGATCTACCATCCATTTAGTGCTGAACGGTTTACAGCGTATAAGACCGGGATTGCAAAGTTGATTGCGGAAGTAAAAAAGAGAGATATTTCACTAGTGCTGTGCACACCTATCCCGTTTGACCCAGCGCCACTTAGAGGCACAGGAAAGTTGTTACCGCTGGACGCTGAAAAGAACTTTGCTTGGTTTGCTATATACGAAGACTACGACAAAGTTATTGGTCAATACGCCGAATATATCCGTACCAACCTCGAAGGTGTGGATCGGACAGCGGATGTATTCCAAGATATTACGGATACCCTGGTGGCGAAACGGAAACCGGATCCGGATTACACAATGTCTGCGGACGGCGTTCATATTAATGTCGCTGGCCACCTTGTAATGGCCCAGTGTGTGGCAAAGGCCTGCGGGATCACTTGGTCGACTATTGATAAAACCCTATTTGATTTGACGGAAAAAAAGACGAAGGTTTTGCACAATGCATGGCTATCACAGGTCGGGCATATGCGACCCGGGATGGCAAAGGGAAAGCCCATCGTCGAGGCAGAAAAGTTGGCTAAGGTAAATGACATAGCGATCGCCGCGAGGATTCGAGGCTTAACGCCAAAACCAAGTGCACCGACGCCGGGACCCTTGGCCCCAGTCGAAGACATCCCAGGATTACCACGGGTTTTACTCATCGGGGATTCGATCTCGATAGGTTATACGCTCGACGTACGGAAAGCTTTAAAAGATGTCGCAAACGTTCATCGTCCGCGTACCAATTGTGGTCCGACAACAAAGGGCGTTACGGAACTCTCAGGATGGCTCGGGAAAAGTAAGTGGGACGTCATTCACTTCAATTTTGGTTTGCACGATCTAAAATGGATGGGACCCAATGGTGAAAATCTTGCGGAACCCAATAAAGCCGGAAATCACCCACAAGTTTCGTTAGCCGATTATAAAAAGAACTTGGAATTAATCGTTATTCGGTTGAAAAAAACCGGAGCAGTTCTGATCTGGCGCAATACAACGCCGGTCCCCACTGGAGCTCGCGGTCGAGTGGTTGGAGATTCAGTAAAATACAACACCGCGGCCCTAGAAGTGATGAAACGCCATGCGATCCAAGTTGACGACATGTATTGTTATAGTTTGGCCAAGCAAACGCAGATTCAAAAACCAAAGGACGTGCATTTCACCCGCGAAGGCTCAGCCTTTTTGGGTAAAAACGTTGCGCTGGTTATCCGAAAACAGTTGAAGTAGCGGTGCATGAACGCGAGGTTCCCGACTATTCGTAGTCCCATTTCATGATCCAAGGGTCGTGCATCAATTTTTGGTGGGCTTTGAGTTTCGCTTTGTATTTGTCGAGCACTTCTGCGTATTTCGGATCCGTCGCTAGATTGTCTTTTTCGTAGGGATCCTGGGAGATTTTAAACAATTCGAATTTCGGTCGGTTAATATATTCACCCACGGTCCTTTGCCCATAAGGTGCGTCCATTCCCTTTTTGAACTGAGCTTGCCAACTCGATGCTGCCCAAAGATCTGAGGCAAAAGGGTAGGGTAGTCCCGCAGCTATGTTCCAAATCAATTTAAATTCATTATCCCGGACGACACGCATGGGGTAGTACATCTGAATTTCATGGAACGTGTGAGATGCAAAAATGGTATCCCAATGCGTTTTACTCGGGTCCGCAACCACTGGCAACCAACTCTTGCCATGATACCGGTCGAACTGATGGCCACCGTTAAGGTTGTCTAATCGACCAATACCCTTTTCCTTGTAATAGTTACGCCAGTCCAGAGTTTTCTTGGGCCCATTAGATTCTGGATCGAGTCCGCCGGCGAAATCCAAAATAGAGGGTGTTATATCAATATGACTGATCATCGCGGAGGTTGTCTTGCCACGCTGATTCGTATACGGATTCCTCACGACAAATGGAACCCGCAGACCTCCTTCATATGTTGTCGTTTTACCTCCGGAAAAGGCCATCCCATGGTCAGAAGTAAATATGATCATGGTTTTGTCATAGAGGTTGGCTGCCTTGAGTATCTCCACAAGTCGTCCCAATCCCTGGTCGATTCGGGAAACGCTTTGGTAGTATTGAGCTAACTCCTCACGAGTTTCAGTTGTGTCGCTTAAAAAATGAGGGATTGGAACCTTGGCGGAATTGTAAAATACTTCCTCTATACCCTCCCATAAATTTCGGTTGGGTTTGTTTCCGAATAGATTAGGTTTCAGTTCCATTTTGGAATTTTGGTCGACACCACCCCCGCGATGTGGGTCCGTAGTGGCAAAATATAGAAAAAATGGTCGCTCGTCCGCTGTGTCTGTGATAAAGTTCTTTGCGTTGTTGGCCATAGATACTGCGTTGCGTCCGTTACCGGGAAGGTAGTTTTCGAAGTGAAAAACATCCTCGGGAGCGACGTGGTACTTGCCAATCTGCGCCGTACGGTATCCTGTGCGGGACATTGCTCGGGGTAACGCTAATCCAATAACCGCGGGGAAGGAGGTGAACTTGTGGAAATGGTGTGTGTGACCATATTGGCCGTTGTAATGGTTGTGCAATCCGCTGAGCACGACGCTACGACTAGCACTGCAACTCGCTGTCGTCGCAAACGCGTGTGTGAATCGGAGCCCATCCGCGGCAAGGGCATCAATGTTAGGAGTTTGTGCGATTTTATCACCGTAGCAGCCTAAGGTAGGACTTTCGTCATCGGTGATAAAGAAGATGACGTTCTTTTCCGCTGCGTGAGTTATTGCGGTGGCGGTGGAAAAACAACATGCCGTCATCGCTAAGAGGATATAAGGAACGGGCGTTTTCATCGGGTGTACTTTCGGAAATGGAGTCCAGGGAACGGGGTAGAATGACATCATTATAGCGTTAGTAGGGTGACAAAATGAAGGTATCGATGACGGTTAACCAATTTGATGTCGAGTACCACCAAAGTCAGGTTGCTCAATTTGACCGTCCTAAAGCCATCCATTTGACTTACTTGCAGGCAAGTATACAGTGTGCCAAACTTAACGTAAGTGCCGATTTAGCAAACAGCAATTCCCCTCTAGGCCTTTTCCCGTGATCAAATCAAATCGATTATTAAGTCAGTACCTTGTGGTACTAGTACTCTTCTTGGCGTCTGGGCGTTGGTTACCAGCCGCGGACACACCTAACATCATCGTCGTGATGGTTGACGATATGGGCTACAGCGATCTGGGTTGCTTCGGTTCCGCAATAGAGACTCCAGCTATTGATAAATTGGCGTCTCACGGCGTTACCTTCAATAATTTCTATAACACGGCAAGATGTTGGAGTACCCGTGCGTCGTTAATGACAGGTCTCTACCCTCATCAAGCCAATAAGGCGATGTCATTTGGCCCCAAAGCTCCGTTCGGTTATCAGGGAAACATCCCACGCGAAACATTATTTCTGTCCGAGTTGCTGCAAAATCACGGATATTCAACTTATCACGTCGGAAAGTGGCACCTAAATAATCGAAGCAATGACGTCGAAAACTCTTGGCCTTTAGGTCGTGGTTTTGATAATAGTTACTGCGTTGTGAGTCAAAATAATTTCTTTGCTCCGTGGCGCATGCGAGATGAACATCAACTGATTGTGCGTTCAAAGGATCCGCAGCAGTGGCCTCAGGACTATTACATGACGACGGCCATTGGGGAACGGTCACGGGTTTATTTGGAAATGCATCTGCGAGAAACACCCGAAAAACCCTTTTTTCTCTATGTGGCACACACTGCGCCACACTTTCCTTTGCACGCGCCAGCGGATGTTACTGATAAATATCTGGGAAAATACATGCACGGCTGGGACGAGGAAAGAAACCGCCGACACTCCACGTTAGAACAAAAAGGCATCGTGGTGACAAAGTTGCCGCCTCGTGATGAAGAGGCAATTGTTTGGGACTCCCTAAATCATGGAGAACAGGTCGAGTGGGACAGTCGCATGGCCGTACACTCGGCCATGATCGACATCGTTGATCAAGAAGTGGGTCGACTCGTATCGCTGCTGAGGAAACGTGGAGTCTATGAGGATACGGTCATTATTTTTCTAAGTGACAACGGAGCAAGCGCGGAGGTCCTTGTGCGCGGCGACGGAGACGATCCGACAGCCGCGGCAGGAAGCGTCGCGTCGTATGAGTGTTTGGAGGTGGGATGGTCTAATGCCTGTAACACTCCTTTCCGGCAACATAAGATGTGGACGCATGAGGGTGGAATATCTACGCCGCTAATTGTTCATTGGCCTGATGGAAATATTGCCAGCGGAACAATCAATGAACAAGCCGGTCATGTTATCGATCTTGTTCCAACGATCATGGATATTGTCGGCTCAGCTTTACCGGATACTGTGGATTACCCGGGTGAATCCCTGTTGGGAACGATTCGATCTGGAGAGATCCGCGACAGGACATTGTTTTGGGAGCATTTGGGAAATAGGGCAATCCGCATTGGGCACTGGAAAGCAGTATTGGAATACCAACAACCTTGGCAGTTGTTCGACATGCGAAGCGACCGCGGTGAGAATATTGATTTGGCGAAAGAACGAGCCATGCTGCTCAATCAGCTAATTTCGAAATGGGATGATTGGGCGGAGGGTTCTAGCGTGGTACATTGGGAGACTCTTCCTGAGTTCCATCCAAATTATCCATTTAAATATAAGAGAAAGTAGACTTTGACTATTAACTGCAAACAATTACATGCGGCAAAACTCATGTTAGTCACTCTGTTGCTGGGTAGTCTATGCACCGTATCGGGTGCTGACCGCCCCAATATCGTCGTGTTTGTTGCCGACGATTTAGGTTGGAGCGACTTGGGATACTCGGGATCTTCCTTTTATGAGTCACCAAACATCGATGCGCTGTCCAAACGGGGCATGGTTTTTACAAACGCGTATTCCAATGGACCCAATTGTGCCCCGTCACGTGCTAGTTTAATGTCGGGGATGTATACGCCTCGCCACGGAATATATACCGTGGCTTCGTCTGCTCGGGGTAAATCTAAAGATCGGCGTCTGATCCCCATTGAAAATACTACGGTCCTGCGTGATAACATTGCTACCCTTCCAGAGCAGCTGAAAACACTGGGATATCGAACAGGGCATTTCGGCAAGTGGCACTTGGGTGCGGATCCAACAACGCAAGGAATGGACGTAAACATCGCCGGTCGAGAATGGGGCAGTCCCAGCGGTGGTGGTTATCGTAGTCCGTTTGCGTTCCCAAACCTTAAGTCGGATAAACCTGGCGAGTATTTAACCGATCGGATCAGTGAGTCTGCCTGTGACTTCATACGAAATTCTAAGGACAAACCGTTCTTCGTTTATTTGTCCCATTATAGTGTGCACACCCCCATTCAACCAAAAAAGCAATACATTGAACACTTTAAGAATAAACCCGGAGACCGTGGGCATAATAACTCCGGTTATGCGGCGATGATTCAAAGCTTGGACGAGTCGATGGGTCGAATTATCAAGACTTTGGCCGATGAATCACTCAGCGAGAATACAATAGTGATTTTTGTATCAGACAATGGCGGGCACGGGGGAGTAACCACTAATCGCCCGTTGCGAGGCGCCAAGGGGATGTTGTACGAAGGTGGAATACGCGTTCCGATGATTGTGCATTGGCCCGGTAAAACCACTGCAGGAACCAAATTCGATCAACCGGTAATCGGCGTCGACTTACTGCCGACGATACTCGAAATGGCTAACGCTAAATTAGGCGTCAATTCAAACGATCAACCGCGTGACGGAATATCACTGGTTAACGTTCTTGATGGATCAGCGGAACGTATTGTTAATCGGCCGGTGTTTTGGCATTTTCCCGCATATCTTCAGGGAACTGGTGGCGGGGCGTCCCGCGATCCCTTTCGGACTCGACCAGCTGGTGCGGTTCGCTTGGGAGATTGGAAACTGATTGAGTTCTTTGAAACTGGTCATGTCGAGTTGTACAATCTCGTTGATGATATAGCGGAGTCTAAAAATGTCGCTACCGACAATCCAGATCGAACAGCGTTGTTGCTTGAAAAGCTGCAAAGTTGGCGGGAGTCGGTAAATGCTCCAGTGCCAAGGGAGCTAAATCCTGATTATGAAGGTTAGACAATATTGTTCACTGTGGCTGCTACTGCTAACGCCGGTTGCGGCATCGTTCCTTTTTACCAATTCCGCCTGCGGGAATGATCCAAATGTTGTACTAATCATGGCGGACGATTTAGGTTACGGCGACCTAAGCTGTTACGACGGCTGGATTAAGACACCTCACATCGATGCGATTGCTAAGCATGGCATTCGCTTTACCGACTACCATTCCAATGGGTCGATCTGTAGCCCGACACGGGCCGCTCTAATGACGGGGCGTTACCAACAACGGGCAGGGATTCCAGGGGTTGTTTATGCCAACCCGAAAAATCCTGCGCATTATCATGGGTTGCAGTTGTCAGAAACGACGATTGCCGAATGTTTCAAGCAACATAGATATGCATCCGCTATTTTTGGAAAGTGGCACTTGGGATATTTTCGTAAATATAACCCAACCCATCAGGGCTTTGACAAGTTCGTTGGGTATGTAAGCGGTAATATTGATTTTCGGTCTCATGTGGATGGGGCCGGCGTGTTTGACTGGTGGCACGATTTGCAACTATCCAATGAAGAGGGCTATTCGACTCACTTAATTACTTCTCACGCGGTAGAATTTATCCATGCCAATAAGACCCGACCATTCTTTTTGTACGTGCCGCACGAAGCGCCGCATTACCCCTACCAAGGGCCCGCGGATCCGCCTCATCGAACTGTGAACGGGGAGTTCAACAACAAAGGAACGCGGACCGATACAAAAGAAGCGTATCGGGAAATGGTCGGCGAAATGGACAAGGGAGTCGGTGCAATCATTGATGCCCTTAGCGAGGCGTCGATCCTCGATAACACGATTGTAATTTTTTGTTCGGATAATGGCGCAACAACATTAGGTAGTAACGGAGTGCTGCGAGGACACAAGGGGACGAATTTCGAAGGTGGCCACCGCGTGCCTTGCGTGGTCCAGTGGCCTGGGCACATTGAAGCGGGAACGCAATCAACGCAGTTGATGGCGTCAATGGATTTGTTACCGTCGTTATTTGGGTTGGCTCGCTTGGAGTTGCCAAAAACTCTCAATCTTGATGGATTGGACCTGTCGAAGCAAATTCTAGATTCGCAGCATCCCGTCGAAAGGACACTGGTCTGGAACGGAACGACGATTCGACGCGGTCGTTGGAAATACATGGCGTCGCAAAAAGGACTTCCTGCGGATTCGCTGTTCGATCTGACGGCACAGGCGACTGAAACTACGAACCTGATTGAGCAATTCCCCAGCATGGCACAGGCATTTCGACATGAGTTAGATCTATGGAGAAGCGATATGGAGAAGACGGAAACGCCACAACCGACAGGGCCGAAATAACATGCGAATACAACCGCTGCTTGGCTAATTTTGTGTTTGGAGTTATCCTACACTAAGGCAGTACACAGCAGTTTAAGAGTTAGGTGATACAGCAATCATGAAAATTGGACTTTTTGTGCCGTGCTATATAGACCAATTTTATCCCGATGTCGCTATCGCGACGCTGGAGATACTCGAGTCGCTGGACTGTGTCGAGGGGGTCTTCTATCCCAAGGAACAGACTTGTTGCGGTCAACCGATGGCCAACTCAGGATGCAACGCGGATTTACCGACCTTAGCAAAGAGATTTGTGGCCCAGTTCAGTGAGGCGGACTATGTCGTGTGTCCGTCGGGAAGTTGCGTTGCTATGGTGCGAATGCAATATGGCGATTATGTGGAATCCACTGGTTTGCCTATCATCGATGCAACATTGGAGCTCTCCGAGTTCCTTGTGGACGTCGCCAACTACGATTGTGGACACATTGACTTTCCCTATCGCGTCGGTTTACACCAAAGTTGTCACGGGTTGAGGGAGTTGAGATTGGGGCGGTCTAGCGAAATGAACCTGCCAGCGTTTAGCAAGCCGCGTTCTTTATTGCAACAGATGCGTCGGATTGAATTGGTTGATTTGCAACGCACTGATGAGTGCTGCGGTTTCGGTGGCACGTTTGCTGTGGATGAGGAAGCGGTGTCCTGTATGATGGGTGAGGATCGCATCGCCGACCATCGACAAGCTCAGGCAGAAGTAATAACAGCCGTTGATATGTCCTGTTTGATGCACCTCGACGGGTTGATCCGTCGACAAGCGATACAATTGCCGGTGATGCACCTAGCCGAAATTATTGCTGGGCGAACGCCAAAACTCGTTTCCGTTGGTCAGGAGGTTCTCGGTGGCAAATAGTCATGAACCCCATCCAACTTTAGCGAAACGATTTGTTGCGGATAGCGACCGTGCGCATTGGCACGATGAATCGCTGTGGTTTATTAGGGAAAAAAGAGATTTGCAGGCGCATGGATTGCCTGAATGGGAAGAATTACGGGAACGAGCATCCCAGATCAAGAAACACTCCGTTTTAAACTTATCCAAATACCTGTTGCAGTTCGAAAAGCAAGCAACTGCATTGGGCGCGACGGTTCATTGGGCACGTGACGCGGAAGAGCATAATCAAATCGTATTGGACCTATTGCAATCACATGGCGTAAAACGTGTCGTTAAGAGTAAGTCGATGTTAACGGAGGAATGCCATCTAAATCCGTTTTTAGAACAACACGGAATGGAGGTTGTTGATACGGAT
>DTSG01000292.1:10924-31071 GCA_012965455.1 Planctomycetaceae bacterium
CGTAACGAGACGCCCAGTCATATTGTGATGCCCGCAATCCATATTCGTAAAGAAGAAGTTGGTGAATTGTTTGCCGAGAAATTGGGTACTGAACCGGGTGCGACTGATCCCGAGTATCTTACCGCCGCCGCCCGCCAACATTTGCGAGAAAAGTTTCTTCAGGCTGATGCGGGGATTACTGGCGTCAATTTTGCAGTCGCCGAAACTGGTGGATTTGTAGTGTGCACCAACGAAGGCAATGCAGATCTTGGAGTTTCTTTGCCGAGGTTACATATCGCCTGCATGGGCCTTGAAAAGATCATTCCCCGAGTCGCTGATTTGGGAGTTTTCTTGCGTCTCTTGGCACGCAGTGCAACCGGCCAACCAATTACAACCTATACCTCACATTTTCACGGGCCAATTGATGGTGGAGAATTACACATTGTGTTACTCGACAATGGCCGCGCTAACATTTCCCAGGATGATGATTTCCGAGAAGCCTTAAACTGCATACGGTGTGGCGCTTGTTTGAATACCTGTCCAGTTTACCGGCGAACCGGTGGGCATAGCTATTCGGCAACGGTTCCAGGTCCAATTGGCTCGGTACTAAACCCGCTAAAATCGCCCAGTCAACATGCCAGCTTGCCCTTTGCCTGCTCATTGTGCGGCTCGTGCACCGACGTGTGTCCCGTACAAATTCCACTGCATCACCAACTTTATCAACTTCGCAGTGAACTGAAACTCCAGGGAAATATCAAAACGCTAAAGTCAATGCAAATGTGGTTGGCTGGACTGTTGTTCCGCCGCCCTGTTCTCTATCGCTTAGCCGGCTGGATTGCTCGCTGGTCGGTGCGGTGCTTTGGAAAGTTAACAGCCTTCAAGTGGCTAACAATCTGGGGTCGTCAGCGGGATTTGCCGTTAGCCCCGCGGCAAACGTTTAGAAGGTGGTATAATAAGAATCGCCCTTCCGAGGGAGGTGGGCATGGGTAAAGCGAAAGCGGAGATTCTAGGACGGTTAGAACGACAAACCGAAGGGACGGTGGAATTGCCCACACTGACGGGGGATTGGATTCAGTATGCGGATCCAGTTGCTCAGTTTCGTGATACGGCGATTAAGGTAAGCGCTCAAGTGTATTTCGCTGAGGGGCGGGCAGCATGTACTCAATTGGTCAAACAGTTGGATTGCATGAAAACCGCCGAAGAGGTGTGCTGCTGCGTTACTGAGGTTGAAGTTGGTTCTCTGGTTCTCAGTTCAGTGACTGACCCGCACGAGTTGGATTCGCTCGATGTGTTCATAGCGGAAGGAACAATTGGCGTTGCAGAGAATGGCGCAATTTGGGTTGACGACGAGAATATTTCTCAGCGCGTGGCACTCTTTCTCACCCAACACCTCGTATTGGTCATAGAAAGTGGTAAAATATTGAATAACCTAGCTGAGGCGTATTCCGCGGGTATCATGGATTTTTCGCGTTTCGGTTGTTGGATCTCTGGTCCCTCCAAAACGGCTGATATCGAACAGTCGTTAGTGATCGGAGCGCATGGTGCGCGTACCTTAGATATTATTGTCATTCATGAAAAACAGAAAGTGAAGTAAGCAAGTTATGTTTAAAGTCATGTTGAATTGGTCGTCTAAACAGTTGGTTGTCAGTACACTGTGTACCCTTGTTGTCATATACTCATTCGCGGTTTTTGCGCCACCGGTGGATGCTCAGGAATTTCGCAGTATCTTCAACGGCAAAGACCTGTCGGGCTGGAGCGGTGACATGACGCGATGGTCAGTGAAAGATGGTGCTATCACCGGAACGACTACGAAGGAACGCCCATTACCGCACAATCAGTTCCTTATCTGGGACGGCACCGTAGCGGATTTCGAATTCAAAGCGGAATTTCGCCTAATTGGCGAAAACAATTCCGGTGTTCAATATCGGAGCCAAGCAATCGAAGGTTCTGGCGATTTTCGGATAAAGGGGTACCAGGCCGACATTCATGCTAAGTCTTCCTACACCGGTATGTTGTATGACGAAGGGGGGCGGGGCATCGTCGCACAACGCGGGCAGCGAGTTGTTGTTACTGACAAGGGTGAAATAAAGGTGGTTGCTAAGACAGATCCTATTGTTCAAGAGGACCTTACTAAATGGACTTCCATCGAAATTCGAGCCGTCGGAAACCGACTCGTTCACTCCATCAATGGAAAGGTAACCGTAGATATAACGGATCAGGACACCAAAAACCAAGAATTTAAAGGACTGTTGGCTCTACAGATTCATCAGGGCAAACCGATGGTGATTCAATTCCGAAATCTAAAAATACGAAACGTCGTCTCAAAGAAGTAGGCGGACGGCACATTTAGCGACTTTATTGCCGGCTGATTGTGGATTAGGTGTTCGCCGGTCGCAACTCTGCACCAAGGTTTGGGACACACTTGTGCTGAAACCCAAACGCATCACTCACTTGTCCTGTGTGAGCTTGGTGGCTAATACCACTTTCGCTTCAGCGGCAGT
Organism: Planctomycetaceae bacterium; assembly: GCA_012965455.1. Lineage (GTDB taxonomy): Bacteria > Planctomycetota > Planctomycetia > Pirellulales > Pirellulaceae > UBA721. The sequence goes on from DTSG01000292.1 coordinate 13,405, forward strand.
TATACCCAATCCCGTGTCACTAGGTCGGGCGGACAACATGAGTTGAAAACGCTCAAGAGTGGATGTGACCGTATGCTTGGGGGATGGACTGTTGTTGGGTGCACTGGTTATTTGAGACGGCATTTTCCACGTTCGTAGGGACGCGTCGGAGTGGAGTGTGTAAAGACATTCGTTGATGACATTGAACTCCATGGCTATGACGAGATGGTCTGATTGCATCGGTAGGACCCGCGGTTGCATCGACGAGCAATCCCAAATCGTACTAATTCGACGATCGGTCGTTGTCAAAACCGATTGGGCGTTGGAGGTGAATTTCATTGATCTCACAGAGATGGTGTGTGGTGACTGCACCGTCGTTGGAACCAAGTCTTTGTTAAGTAATGTCAGGTGGTTGCTTGAATGGTCTAATAGTATAGCTCCACTAGGATGCACACTAATATTACGTAATTTGCTTCCACTCGTCGGCGGGCGGAAGCGAGTTAATCTTACTGTTTTGGGCAGCTCGGGGTATTCAATAACGTATCCGCGGGACGTGACGACAACTAATGACTTGGTCGAGTTGAAGTGCAATGCTGCTATAGGATCTGGCAACTGGAAGGCTTTGGCCGGTGTTTCAGCGCCCAGCGGGTCCATGACGACATGTACCGTCGAATCGGTGGCGAATGCGGCTATCGACGATTTTTCCTGCAGTGATAATGCTGTGATTGGCGACCCAACATCGGACAATATAGTTTTAGTTGCTCCATTTTGTAAGTTGAATGAATAACCTCCGCCCGTTTGTGTTCCCACGATGATTTGATCGCGGATGTTTGATAAAATTGCGGTGGTGACCTGTAGTCCAACCGTAAATGAACTGGGGGGCTTGGAGAAATCCGTTGGATGAATTGAAATAGAAGTTGAGTTTCCTTCAGGTATTACGACGACAAGAGTGTCATCATTGTCATTACGAAGGACGGCGATTGGCATTCTAGAAAGTTCGAGCACAACTGGCGTAAAACCCTGTTCCGGATGGTCCGGTGGTAGGCACAGTAGGTGGTAAGTTGTGTCAGCGCGATTTAGGCTGACACATGCCAACGTGGTGGCGCCTACGGCCTGCTTGCTTGTCAATAGATTAACTGAAAATACCTTTGTCAGTTCGATATTGGACAACGCGACACCCTGACTCATAAGTGAGTTAGTCAAACTGAGCATGTCATCGATGTCAATTTCGTCAATTTCGGGCATCGAGATCGCTGTCGCGAGTGGTAAGATTGCCTCGCGGGGTCGGTCAAGGTCGATTAAGTGTTGCGCGTGCGTGGCAAGTTGGTGTATGTGTTCACGTCGGATGATCGTTGCTAATTGTTGAGATTTCTCTTTGAGAATCTCCGTTTTTTCGAGATCGTCGTACGCTTCTCCTTTCGCCTTCGTCGCGCGGGTGGATGCTTGCTGAGCGTCCATCGCTGATATTGTAGCCAACTCCAATTGACGAGCGGCATCAGATCGAGCGGATTTGGCAAGCGCCGCTTGCTCAGACGCTATACGCCGCTGTTGAAATGCAATTGTTTGACTATTTAACGCGGATTCCCTCGCTGCCGCCTCTTCGCTGTGCTCAGTAGTGAGATCATTTCTGAGGAGGATTGCCTCACGCGTTAGAATTCGTGAATTTTTAAGCAGGACGCGAGATTGTTCATTGGATTTGTCGATGACTAAGTTCGAAATAAGCAAAGATATCAAACCGAGCGTTAAAACCGTGGAACCGATGGATACCAATATTGGGTGTTTTCGAATCCAACGCGCTGAAGCCCTGAGAACATTATCGGGGCACACAGCGATGGACTCGTCAACCAAAACCGCTTGAAGATCGTTTAGCAATAATGTCACATTCTGGTAACGCTGCTCTGGTTCGCACTGCATCGCCTTGTTGACCATTGAAACCAGTTGAATTGGTATCGATGGTTCAACGCTATCCGCGGACGGTATGTCTCCTGTGCCGACAGCTTCCAACAGTTGGGATAAGGGTGCGGTTTGGGACGCGTCGGCACGAGGAGGATAACCCGTCAAGATGGAAAATAAGACGCCTCCGAGGGAATAGACGTCCGTGAGGCGGGTAATAGTATCTCCGGTCGCTTGCTCGGGAGACATGTAATTAGGGGTGCCTTGATAATCACCGTGCATTGTCTGGTTGGGGTCTTGATGGTTAGTTGAGGTGGCCCTTGCTTCAGGAGACGTAGCCTCAGACAGCGTCGTCGGGGTCGCTCCGAGTCCCCAGTCAATGACCATCACTTCGCCGTAGCTACCGATTGCAATATTTGCTGGTTTTAGATCGCGATGGATTACCCCTCTGCTGTGGGCATACGAGATCGCTCGACAGACATTTGCAAAAATGTCGAGCAGGGGTCGCAATGAACGAATTGTGTGCTGAGTGTTATCGCGATGGTACAATTCGATGCACTCAGCAAGGGTGTCGCCGTCGATGTGCTTCATCGTGTAATAGGGCCTCCCATCTTTATTCCAAGAGACCGCATAAACCGGAATAATATTGGGGTGTTCGAGTTGCCCGGTAATTTGAGCTTCCCGAAGAAATTGGATTTCGTCATGCGTGCGGGATTTAAGATCGCCGCTTACGCCTTCATATTCTTTGAGTACGATTTGACGATCAAGTACAGGATCGTTGGCGACCCAAACACTAGCACTGCGTGAATTATTGATAATGTGGGTAAGACTCGGAGTGCCAGAGGTCGAGTGTTGTTGAGCGATTGGTCTCGTCGGGTGCGACAGTGTGGGATAGTCAATTGTAGAGTGAGTGTCAGGTTGCGATTGCCAAGCGTTCGTGGCGGTCGGATCAAACGGTGCCGCAAGTCCATATTGTTTCAACAAGTCGTTCGTTATCTGAATGTCAATATCCTGCTCTTGCGAGACGAGATTTAGAATTACCTGTAGCGTCTCGTCAATATCTATGGTTGCCTGCATATCGACTCTGTGGTCAGGGAGTTGCGCAAGCAACGACTGCAACAAGGTCGATTTGTTTGGATGATTGTCACGTGCCTGTATTAAAGCAAGCATCAGCGGGGAGTTAGCACTATTCATCGACTCCTCCGTTCTGGGACGCATTGTTGGATAAGTGGAGGCGACGCAACAACATATCTAGCAGGCAACGTTCCTCCCAACTTCTGCCGGGATTACCTGCTTCTAATGCTGGCAGCACCTCGAGTTGGTGTCGGAGTTGGCGCAAAGTGTCGTCTGTAAGTGATTGCGGATTGATCCAAAACCTCGCCATTTTGGAATAAATACGTATTGGTAAAGGCGATCCGGACTTAGCGAGTTTCGCAAGAACGTCTGTTGCCATCAGTTTGTCGCCACGAAATATAGCGAGGGAGAGTTGTCCGCGTTGCACTAATGCGTTGCTTGCCAGCCGCGCGGGTAGACGATCCAATGAGTTTATGAGCGACTCAGTTGGGAGATTGTGGGGAGCCAAGGATAATCCGTTCAGTAAATATACAAAATGCTGCGGGATCCGAGGATCGGCCCGTTTTAGTAGGTATCGCAGCGACTGATTGTAGAGCGGCAAGTCGTCAATCCAGGCAGCCAAAACGACGGCTTGGTACGTTGACTTTACAGCCTCATCACCGAGGGAAAGTAACTCGGTGATCGCGGCAACGTAACTTCCCGCCGAAAGCAGCGCGTAATTAAGATCGGCAACCAGCGTCCTCCGGACTGTTGTGTCCCCAGCGGCGGGTAGTTTAGACAGCTCTTTTCGAAGATGGTCAATGTGAGGACTCCACTGATTTTCCGTTATCGATGTGGAATACCGACGTAACCACGTCAGCGTTTGCTCCGATGCGGTCAACGCCGTGTTGGCGATAGGCAATAAATTGGCAACATCATTATGGGATAAATGAACTAGTTGTTTAGCCGCGTTCACGCGGGAACCGCTCAGCAGGGTCAGGTTTGCGGTTGAAGTGTTAGCCGGATCACTCGTGGTTTCGACCGTATATTGATAGACACCATCATCAGTGGCGACAAGAACTTGTGGTCGTTTCGCGTGTGACACTAAAAGTACATCACGAATTGCGGCGGGAACAGTTATTGGTGGACAGATCTGATGTCCCGTTTCGGCAGACTGTATCGAGAATTGCAGGTGATTGGCCCGTAGAATCCATTTAAAATCCTCGTTGTAGCAAGTATGAATTGTCTGAAAATTAGAGGGATAGCCCCTCACGGGACCGGCCGAGGAGAGCTCTACGATCGTGTCATCGCGTGCTAACAGCATATCAAGTTGACCGTGACTCACCATCCGCCGAGCACCAAGTGACAGATTTTCAAACGGTCTGAAAAACAAAGTATCTACGTCGATCCTCCACACCTCACCGCTGGTCGTTGTGACCACGAGATCGTTTGAGTTAGGGAGCAGAGCATTTGCCACCGAATTAATATCAAAAGGAACTACGATGCGTTTGAGAACTAAATTGTCGGAAATTGACACCGTTTGGATTACGCGATTACCGGTTTCATCCCCGTTACTACCAAAAATAAGGAGGACTGACGAGTCCATATTGAAACGGACAAATCTAGCAGGAAGCTTATGTGCCGTAATTCGTATTTTTGGACTCTCGTCGCTGAATTTTCCTACTGTGATGGTACGGTCCAGACTACTCAGAGCGTAATAGCCATTTGCTGCTATCGTAACATCCACGATTTCACCGGCAAACTCGATTGGAGGCCCGGACGACTTCAACATTGATGTGGTGATGGGGTGTGCCATTCGCTGCGTTACAACAAAACCATCCGCACTGTATGGGGATAAAGCTACCTGATCGATGGGGGACCCAAAATGAAGTTCGAGACCGAGTCGCCTGAAATGATCTTCCGACGTTACCTCCTGCAACGTGGTGTTGTTGGTTACAAAAAGAACAGATGTTTGGGATGCGTTAAGGCGTAGCAATGATGAGTCGTTTCCGACCGCTAGCTGCGCGGGCGCGAGATTTGCTTGAGCAAGATCCCATAATAGAATTTGACCGGTGGTCGTGGATACGGTCACAAATTGGTTATTTGACGATAGGTTCACGGAAGCTATAGAGCCGAGGTGCGATACCATCTCATAGATCATTTGTCGTTGCGAAAAGTCGTAGATTGACAGTTTTCCTGCTGCCGTTCCAATTATCAAAAGACGCGCGTCTTTTGAAAACGCTAGAGTGCTTATTCTAGAAGCGAACGACAGAGGTGCAATGAAGTCGCTACCCGGAGCATTAAAAACCCGTACGTCGCCGTTGTCGGTGCCAATGGCAAATAGCAATTCAGCAGGATGATGCGCCGTAGCGCTAACGAGTTGCTCAGAAGAAGGAGCAGGGCCACGGGCTAAGCGAGGTTTGGTTAGAAATAGCGATGAGTCCCAAGAGAGGGAAAACCCGTTCTTAGCGGTCGTTACCACGGTGTTACCTATTTTGGAAAACCGCACGTCAACCACAGCGGATTTATGCTGCAGGACAATGGATAAAGGGGCGAGTGTATCTAGTTCCCAGAGCCTTGCTGTTGTGTCGGTACTGCCAGTAGCTGCCATCGAGGAGTCAGGAGAAAGCGATATTGTGGTAATCGCATCGCGGTGAGCTACGACACTATGCTGCAGCGCAAGCTCAGGCAGTGCATAGGTGTTGAGGAGACCTTTGTTGGTGCCCACTATAATCCTGTCGTTCGTAGCCGCCAACGTAATTACTTGGTCAGGAATCGATAGCGAGAAGCGTTTCACGGAAAAATCAGTTAGCGAAATACGTATAAGTTCGTTGACAATAGGTGCCCCGTCGGCTGTTCCCGCGATTATCAAGTATTGGCCATCCGGTGAAAATACGATCGCCGACACAGAAAGACCGAGTCTTAAAGTTGGGTTTAATTGTTGCAGAGTATTACCTCGAAAAAATTGTGCCGTGGAATTTTGCGGAGAACCACGCAGGGACACCGTTGCTAACGCGTCTGCGGTTGGAGAATAGGATGTGAGCAAAGGCGAATTGGAGAATTGGACATATCCCATCAACGTAGGCAGGCGACTACGGATAGCCATAATGCGGACTTGATGTTCAGCAAGTATAATCGGACTTCGGCCAATCGATTGAGCGTGGTCGCGTGACACGCTGGCCCAGGCCAACGCGGTCTGAAAGTCGCCAGAGTCGGCGAGTTGCAGCGCCGTATTTGTATATCCAGCTTCAATGTCTAATTGTCGTTGATAGGAAAGCTGTTCCGTCCGCACTCGAACCAGATCGAGCGCGATCCGGCTCGCATTAGCTCGTTTTGATTGACGATCAGCCTCTGCCGTAGCTAGCGCCGCTTTGTGCTGTTGAGTCGTGGCTCGTTGGGCGGCATCAACTGCAAGTTGCCGTGCCGATCGGTGCTCGAGGTTCGCGCTGGTGGAAGCAGCGGTTTGAAATTGAGCAGCACGTTCACCCGTTTCGGCCTGGCGGCGTGCGACGATCGCATCGGTAATTGCGCTGCTGAGTGCGATCTGTTGTTGGTCAATATCAGTTTGTTGTTTTCTTTCGCTATCTCGGGCAGTCCGTAAATTGTTTTGCGACGAGGTTACGGAAGAGTAGAACCCCGCCGTAACGATCGTCGCAACGATCAACAGAAATATAGAGGCGACCGTGGTTCGCTGATGGCGTCGAACAATACGCGCGACCTGCATGCTGATTGGATTGGCCGCTGCGTGTACTCGTTCATCGTCTCGCCAGCGGTAAAGATCATCAATCAGATGTTGAACCGACGAATATCGATCGGCCGGCATGGTCGCCAGACATTTGTCACAGATGCTGGCGATGATGCGTGCGTTTCTGGGCGCGATGTCAACGGCACGCGGAATATCACCCTTGATGACGGAGTTAAGCAACGATTGCAACGAAGGCGGTTGGTCGGCGATTGTTCTGGGTGGGCGATTAAATAGTATTTCGAAAAGAATAGCACCGAGGCTATATATATCCGTAGCGGGAGTTAATCCTTCGCGAACGCCTTGAGCCTGTTCAGGGGATAAGTAATTGGGTGTACCGGAAATGGATTCCTCAAGCAATCCGGATTGAAGTTCGCATAAATCAAAGCGGTGGGCCAGTCCCCAGTCTAGAACAGTGATTTCGCCAAATTGACCGACGGCAATATTTTCGGGTTTGAGGTCACAATGCGCGATCCCTTGGCTGTGTGCATACGACACCGCATTGCAGATACAAATAAATTCTTCTAACAGATGATGGAACTCCTGAGATCGAACGTTCCCTTGATTTTGTGCATGCAAAGTTTCGATGCGGTTATTAAACGAGTTCCCACGGATGTAACGCATTGTATAGAACGGCGCGTCATCCTCATCTCGATCCATCGAATAAACGGGAACAATATTGGGATGTTGTAGCTGCCCAGTGATCTGTGCTTCATGCACAAAACGGGCGCGAGTTTCAGAGTTGTCGGCAGATTCAGGTAGGAGTTGTTTTAAAACAACTTCCCGCCCCAAGTGTTCATCGTCGGCGATCCACACTCGACCGATCCCACCGTCCGCGAGAAACCGTGTGATGTTATGTGGGTCATCGGACGACGGTGTGAGCTCAGTTACTTTGACGAGCCGTTGTGCAGGCAGGTCGACGTCAACTTCTGCTAACCGGAGTATGCGGTCGTGTAGGTCACTGGGCAGGAGCGGCGCGAGCTGAGCCAAGAAGTTCTCAACGGATTCCCTGCTGATCGACCGGGTCTTGTCAAAAGGATCTGTTACAAACCGATCGACGATTTTTAACACATCCAATATTCCTCTATCACTCGCTAAACTAGCGGTGATCAGATTTATCAGGCTATTTGCGTGGGAACCTGTCGGCATTGCTTGAAGTAAGGAGGCTAGTTGGTGTAAAACCTATGTGGATGATATTAAAATGAGTAAAACAGGGAAATATTAGTTCGATATTTATTCAAAGGTGGCAAGCTTCTCATGATTGATAAGAAACTAACGATTTGGTGTATTTTAGTCCTGATGTTCGTCAGTAGTCGTGTAACGGGGCAAAACTCGCCGTTCAATTATGACGAGAGTCGCGTTCCCTCCTACAGCTTGCCGGAACTGCTGATTACCAACGACGGCACTACGGTTGCAAATAGACGCGAATGGGAACGGAAACGACGGCCAGAGGTACTTGATCTGTTTACGACGCACATGTTTGGTCGCGTACCAAACCATGTCGACAATGAGTTGCGATTTGAGGTGGTCGAACATGGGTTAGTATTGCAAGATAGCGCAAGACGTTTGCAAGTACGTCTGTTTTTCAACGCGATAAAAGACACCCCCGCAGTTGATTTGTTAATTTACTTACCGGTCGCTGCGAATAGCCGTGACGCCTGTCCCATGTTTTTAGGTCTCAATTTCATGGGAAACCACACAATCACAAATGATCCCCAGGTGCCCGTTACTAAGTCGTGGGTTCGAAATAGAGCTGAAATCGGTTATGAAAACAACCAAGCTTCCGCCGCCGCCAGAGGTACTTCGGCCCATAGGTGGCCAATCCGACTATTGATTGACTCCGGATTTGGTGTCGCAACAGCCTATTACGGTGACATTGATCCCGATTTCGACGATGGATTTAAAAATGGCGTTCATTCAATTTATCCCAAGGTGGCCGATCCCACTGGTCAACAGTGGGGTTCTATCGCGACTTGGTCATGGGGCTTAAGTCGCATTTTGGATTATTTGCAGACATTGAAAAGTGTAAATCCCAAACAGATTGGAGTCATTGGGCACTCTCGACTTGGAAAGACATCACTGTGGGCAGGGGCAACGGATCCACGGTTCGCGCTTGTTATTTCGAACGAATCGGGGTGCGGTGGAGCTGCGCTTAGTCGCCGTCAGTTTGGCGAAACTGTGCAGCGGATCAACACGTCATTTCCACATTGGTTTTGTGATAAGTTTCAAGACTATAACGCAAACGAAAATGCTTTGCCAATTGACCAACACATGTTGATTGCATTGATAGCGCCTCGGCCAGTATACATAGCCAGCGCATCGGAGGATTTATGGGCTGATCCGGTCGGTGAGTTCTTGTCGGGACGAATGGCCCAACCGGTTTACGATCTGTACGGTTTGGCGGGACTAGGCGTGAAGATGAAACCTGAACCCAATCAACCTGTGGGTAACCACGTGGCGTACCATTTGCGCGAAGGAAAGCATAATTTACTTGAGTACGACTGGCGACAGTATATCGAATTCGCAATCCGCCATTACGCGAGGAATAAATAATCGCCTGGGGGGCGAGCTCTACTCGCCACATTGAGTTACTTGGAGATGGAATGCGTCCCAGTTCCGGTGTCCATTATGATGCGGATCTGGTGGGGACCGCAGGAATTGAGCGAATATTGGACCAACATTTAACCATTCTTTGGTTGCCATCACCCGACCCCTAACAAAAATTGTCGTGCCGCCGGCGACGTATCGAGAGATGTCAATCAATTTGGTTTCTAGTCCGACCTGCATTGTTTGTTTGGATACTTCAGCAATCTGGTGCCATGTCTCACCGTCGCTGGACACGTCGAGTCTGGCAACCGCGTCGTCGTCGAACCGTTCATCGTTTCGCCATTCCGGAAAGATTGAAATAGCCGCCCGCAACTTCGCTTGGCCTATTTCAAACGGTACAGGAAATCGGTATGTCACATATCCCCATTCGCCAACAATGCTGGGCATCCAATATTTGGCTTCTCCAAGTTCTTCCTCGTTAATTAATCGAACGCCGTCCCATTCATATAGATAGATAGAGGTGTCCTGACGTAAGTTAAACTCAATTTCATAATCCACATTTTCAAGCGAAGTGGTGGGGGCTGGGTTGTTATCTGCGGGATCGGAAGTGAGAAAACTCCAGCATCCAATCGCGAGGACACAGCTAAACAATAGTATTGCCGTCCGTTTGGTGATTGTTGGGCTAGAAATAAGTTGAGGTTGAATGGTCGCCAGTGCTTCCGCAAATTGTGAAGGACTGTCATATCGATGCGCCGGGTTGTTCGACAGTGCTCGCACAAGAATATCCCTGCAGGGATGATGCGCAACTAGCGGTGAAATCGCCTTGACGTCAAACCGTCGCGCGTCCTGAACGGTGATGGTTTTTCCCGGATTAGCAGCGCGCAACGGAGACCGATGTTCGAGAAGAAAGAACAGAACCGCCCCCAGACCGAAAACGTCCGTTGCAGGACCTATCTTGGACTGGTTCGAATATGTTTGTTCCGGAGACATGTATGATATGGTCCCCGCAACACCAGAATCCTGGTTATTAAGGTTTTCGGCAGTAGAAATAGCTAAACCAAAGTCAATTAGCGTCGGTATTCCGTCAACAATAACGATGTTCGCGGGCTTAATATCACGATGAATAATGGAATTGGTATGGGCCTCGGTGACAGCGTGGCAAAGGTCAATTACCCATTGGACCGCTTTTGAGGATTCCAGCGGGCTATTTCTGGAAAACTCCCGTAGGGTTGGTCCTTCTAAATGATCCATGACCAAAAACGGGCGTTGCTCGTGAAAATCCAAATCTATGACCCGCACCAAATTGCGATGGTTCAACTTCGCCAGCAATTGTCCTTCTTCGACAAGCCGATCTCTACTCGTGGTATCCGGGGCAATTGTTCTACGAGAGAGCTTAATTACGACGTTCTTTCGCAACGTTGGGTGCCGCGCTAAGAACACGTCACCCTGACCCCCACTGTCAATGTGATGCAGAACCGAATATTTGCCGATTTGTACCACTTCTTCGACGTTAATCGACGTTGATTGGTCGATTCCAATCGTTGCGTCACTCGGGATATCAGTATCAGAAGCGAGGAGCTTGTTGATGATTGTCTCGTTGTTTGGACGGCGCTGCTTATATACGTCAAATATGACACTCTCAAACTGTGGGAAATCCTTGATCATATCCCGCAGGGGGATATATTGTTCCCGCGTTTCCTCAAATTGGAGAAGCAAAAATAACAATTCTCGAAATAGATTTGGGCGAATACTGGTAGGTACCTGTTCCACGAACGTGGATATCTGCGGACTGCTCAGTTCAATTAGTTTGTCTTCGAATTGATCGCACAACGAATCGAACAAGATGTCCTCTGGATCCCATTTGCTGGGTATGACTGGCTGCAGGGCGTTAATCAATGTCCAGCTCCTTTTCGAGAAGCGACGTCCATTGAGAACGAATCATCCCTAATTTACGTTGTACGGTGCGTACGCTTCGGTTGGTTCGTTCAGCAATCTCGGCACAATCAAATCCCTCAAAGCGTAGCAGCGCTACGTCTCTAAGTAGTTTATTGGGGAGGCTGTCCACAAGGTATTCGCATTGCTGAAGCATCATTACAATAAATTCAGGAGTAGGACTTTCTCCACTAATAGCCGTGATAGCGGTTGGCACATTTTTCATCACAGAGCCGGTAATAGCAGATTCCGAGCGTACGCTTCCGCCCCCCCGTTTTTGACATTTCTCGGCGATCGATTGACTGATTGCATGGCGACTCGTTAGCATGATCAATATCTGCCAAAGGTCTTCCCGACTATCTAATCGTCCAAAGCGGTTATCCTTTACGCCCTCAAAGAAGCTATTGAACGCTTTAACGACGACGTCTTCGTCGTCGGCCATACGCTGGGGCGCGGTACGTAGGTAACGTCGTGCAATGACTGATAACTGTTCAAAATATTGCGCCCAGATTGAATGGGCCGCGACCTCATCCCCCTCACGAAGAGCGTGTATCCAACGAGTTATTGAGCTAGGCTGCGGTGAAAGTCCGGTCGAAGTTGTAGGCATCAGACGTTTCTTTTTCAAGGGATCGAATAGAAGCGAGTGAGTACGTTGCAACCATTGTGAGGATGCAGGTATGCACTGAGTTTGCGGCAGGCAGAAATCCCATTATACGCTATCGCGTATGCTTTTTGAATCACAAAAGAGACAATGAATCTTTGATGTCTGAAGATGCTAAGGAGACTGTTATTGTCGGGTGAACGGTTGAGAATTTGGTGTATCGTAACTCGGTAAGCCGTATAAATATCTTCCGATAGTTCACATAAAGACGTTACCTGCTGCGTCCAGCGACTCAATTTTTACAACTTGCCCCGAGTGTTGAATATTCGTCGTGAGACAGGTAACTCCAATTACCGGTTGTCGCACTGTAGATCGGCAACTGCCTAGGCGCAGAACGCTTGCGGTACTCGTTTTCAGTCCATCCCATTCGGATGTCTTCACACATCTTTTCAATTTCTTGTGGACTTGGCGTGCTCGTGAGTTTTACCATTGGTTTCTCCGTATGATGCGCGGTTGGGGATTAAGGTTATTAACGAAACTATCAGGAGTATCTGCAATTAGCGTGCCAAAACGTAGTTATTTTGTGACCGAGCCTGTTTGGCGGGAATTCGGCGTTTACAACCGTTTTCCGCCCAAGAATGCCTCCAGTAATGACGCAAAGTCTGACCAAAAATGGTACAGTGTTCGGTATTGATACATCGATAATTGAAGTCCGAAATATACATAGGTAAACACGAAATGGGTCATTCGTTTCATAATCCGCTAGTAACACTACACGATTCGCGTGGCCGTATAGTGTTTGCGCAGCCTCTTATTAAGCTTTCCGCGGCTGAAGTCATTTATAGTCAGCCTTGGGACTGGGTGCGTACGGATATTGAGAGAAACGAAATTCGTATGGCTTTTCAAAAGGTTCTGTTTGATCGTGAATCAATTACCCTTCGTGCAACTTTCTATTTTGGTGGGGAACCGATGCTTTACGAGTGTAATGCGGTCCCAGTGGACACCGATGATATTATGGTAATGGCAACATCTGTCCCCATTGAGGAGGCCCATAATTCGCTTTCAAACCGAGAAATTGAATGCTTGCGAGAGTTGATTAGTGGGAAACACACCTCGTCGATTGCGCAAAAGATGGGCGTCAAGAGTACGACGATCAATACCTATAAACAGCGGATCAAGGAAAAGCTGGGGATTGATACTCTCTCAGGATTAATTGCTTGGGGCTGCAAACATTTGGGGTAATCAATATCGTTAGCCCGCCCACAACAACATACGCTCGTACAAGGGCATCCTGAGGAGGTCTTGTCATCTGCTCGGAACCACGAACTGATAGTTTATTGAGGGGAAGCTCAAGTAACGCCGTTGTTTGCCTATTTTGGGGCGGGACCCTGGTTGAGCAAGATATAGGTTCCTGATTTCCCGGCAACGGCAATATCCAACTTTCCATCGGCGTTGATGTCAGCAGTGCGAATTTGCAGTCCGATCCCAATTCGACCTTTACTGATTGTGTGTTTTTCAAAACGTGCTCGTTGCGTATCTATCACGAAATAGCAGATTTCAATTGGATCCTTGGCCCCAGCGTCTCTGCCGTTATGAGCAAAGTACCGTTTTCCGGTGATCAACTCCGGTTTACCATCTCCAGTGAGGTCAGCAAGATGAAGTGCATGTTGTTGCGAGATAGATTTGTCGATCTCATGATGCTCAAATTCCACTGTCCCGTCCTTGTTTCCTTTGTTTTCCCACCACGACAACCCATATTCATGCCCAGCGGCGTAAATGATATCGTTTTTGCCATCGTTGTTAACGTCGAAGACTAACATCGGCACGGCACCGTGTACGGTCCAATCTTTATGATAGCGCCAAGGTTTGCCAAAATACGGCGGTCCAGGATTCTCATACCAACCGTTTCCCGTCAGAAGATCAGCGTGGCCATCACCAGTGATGTCACCCACGCCCATCCCGTGCCCGTTTCCACGCTCTCCGATTACGTGCTTTGATAAACTCGGTGCGCCGTCGGGACCCGTTGAACTGAGGCTCCAAACATAGAAGGGCGTGTCCTTACCCCAACTATTAACCAACCATTCAGGAATGCCGTCGCCGTTGATATCAGCCATTAGTTGCCCTTCGTTTTGAGAAGCTTTAGTATCAACGAGCAAGTGTTCTTTCCATAGCTGGCCTAAGCGGAGTTTCTCTTTACCGGGATTTTCGTACCAGTGCACGGTGCTAGGGATAAATGAGCCGGCAATTATATCCATTTTTCCGTCCTTGTTTACGTCATATGCGAAATCACCGTTACTCTCTACATAACCATTGAAGTCGTCTATGGAGCGAACTGGCTGCGCACGAAATTCCGGGTTGCGATACCAAAATCTGCCGGCGCAAATATCCAATTTCCCATCACCGTCAAAATCGGCGATGTCTATTCCTTCGTTTGCATCCACAGCCAACGGTATGACTTTCCAAGATAAACTAGCATCAGCGGCGGACAATAATGGACATCCAACCGTCGCAATAGCTAGAGCAATTGGTAGCGCACATAAAAAGTTGCGAATCATAGTAAGTTATTTCCGTGAATTAATTAGAATTAAATAACGTGCCGGCTTTGATTATACCGTTCTGAATTACCGCGAGTAAGTTCTGCTTGTCTTCGATTAGACTAATATCATCTAAGACGTCACCAGCGACTACGAGAATGTCGGCTATTTTTCCCGTTTCAAGGGTGCCAAGTTTGTCTTGGACGCCGATTATCTCCGCTCCCGTCCGAGTCGCACATATTAGCGTTTCCTTAGCAGTGAGACCGACGTGTTCAACGAAAAATGTTAGCTCCTTCGCATAGTCCCCGTGAGGATTCCAGGCGAAGCCATAATCTCCCCCAAGGCCTAATCGCCCTCCTTCTCGAATAATACGTTGGGCGCTCAGCGTACCTGCGTCAAGCGTTTCCTGATGACCGTCAATAACTTGTTGCGACATGCCGAATTCTGGCCCGTGCAGGATAGACGCCTTTTCAAAATACAAGGCAGGAACTACCGGAACGTCACGTTCCAATAACAACTCCATTGTTTCGTCATCCATAAACGTCCCGTGTTCGATCGAATCAAAGCCTGCTAGCAAGGCATTCCTAATTCCCTTGGTGGCACGGCAATGTCCCGTGACTTTCAGGTTGTGGTTGTGTGCAGTCGTGACTACTGCTTGCATTTCATCAAACGTCATGCAGAGCGTGTGGTGGTCATTCATGTCTGGTGAAGCCGCGTCCCCGGTTGGGTACGTCTTTATCCACTCGACTCCGTCCTTAACCAGTTTGCGAACAGCAGCGGTGGCCTCTGAGGGTCCGTTTACTAGTAGCACTAGTCCATCCATTCCGATTTTCCGATAATCGGGATTCCAGTCCATCAAACCTCCTACGCCACAGATTTCTCGCCCGCTGGCTGTCAATCGCGGACCTCTAACAACCTCTTCTGAGATAGCTTTCTTTAGCCAAACATCAATATTGAACAACGAACCACCACTCCGTGCGGATGTATAACCGTGTTCCAGTGCACACGCTGCGTTTTGGGATGCTAGTAGAGTGACATACTCGACTGGATATTTTATATCCAAATCTTCGAGAGTTTCGACGTTGAAGTACGTCGCGTGAAAGTGCGCCTCGACTAATCCAGGCAGAATCGTGCCTCCCTTAGCATCAATGACCAAGGTATTGCTGCCCTGCACGGCGGGGGCGTGGTGAGTTGAACCAACG
This sequence comes from Planctomycetaceae bacterium, assembly GCA_012965455.1. Lineage (GTDB taxonomy): Bacteria > Planctomycetota > Planctomycetia > Pirellulales > Pirellulaceae > UBA721. Next base: position 28,888 of record DTSG01000292.1, read on the forward strand.
TAGGTAATTGTACCGTCGACGATATGTAATTCACCGTCGCCGTGAGGATCATTACCGTTAGACGTGAAAATTGTACCGTTGCGAATTACGGTTGGTGTCGAATTATAGATCATTTGATGGTAAGAGCTGTTTTCAAGGCAGGATAGGACTAGGAGATTGTGGGGTGTGAGTGGGTCAACCGTAGACGCGAAGTGTCAGTAGACGCTATTATAGACGATTGCACGGCGAATAGTACACGAGTGAGAAACCAATGGCGCACAAGAACGGAAAAACCCTCAATTACGATGCGGTGGTCGTCTTGTCGTTTGGTGGACCTGAGGGACCTGAGGACGTCCTGCCATTCTTACATAATGTTACTCGAGGGCGGCAAATACCGGAAAGTCGCTTAGTGGAGGTAGCTGAACATTATCAAGCGTTTGGCGGAATTAGTCCGATTAATGGCCAAAATAGGGAATTTGTTCGTCATCTGTCAGCAGAGCTTGAACGCCGAGGCTTAGACCTACCGGTTTTGTTTGGCAACAGAAATTGGCACCCTTATTTAGTGGATACGCTCGCTACTGCTGTGGAATCTGGATATTCACGTATCCTTGCTCTTGTTACATCTGCCTTTAGTTCGTATTCCGGATGCCGACAATACTTAGAAGATATTGAAGGTGCAGTTGCTTCCATCGATCCACAGACGACTCTAGCGGTCGACAAAATTAGACCGTTCTATAACTCTTCCGGTTTTATCGGCGCAATCCAAGATAATCTGCGTGAGACACTGGAAGCGTTCGATGAGGACGCAGATGAAGACGTGCTGATTCTTTTTACCGCGCACAGTATTCCGCTGTCGATGGCGAACAACTGTGAATACGAGGAACAATTGAGGGAGGCATGTTTACTGGTTATGGACCAGTTTGATGATAATCCATGGAAGTTGGTATTCCAGAGCCGTAGCGGACCAGGCACGCAACCATGGCTCGAGCCTGACATCTGCCACGCCATCGAAGGGTCGGGCCAATCGAATATAGTCGCCTGCCCAATTGGATTTGTATCAGACCATATGGAAGTTCTGTTTGACCTAGATCTGGATGCAAAAAATGCCTGTGAAGTTCGCGGCATCAAATTTGGCCGTGTCGCGGCTGTTGGCACCAACCCCATTTTCGTTTCGGGAATTACTGACTTAATTGAACAACGCTGCGGGACGATGCAGCACGTCGTAACGTTAGGCGTACGTGGTGAATGGACGGATCACTGTGAATTGGACTGTTGTCTCGGACCGGACGCTGGGAATTAGACTGAAACCTGTACGCCGGCGTGGGTAAAGATGAGTCGAGCTCCAATTTGTGCCGACTCGAGGGCAAACATCTGCGCAATAGCTTTTCTATAGGCGGTGACCTGCGGTTGATAGTGAGATACGCTGGCTGTCAATTCCTCCGTACCATCCTCGACGCGGTCCGTTTTATAGTCGCATACATCCACAGCGACGATATGGTGGTTCACACGCATGACCACCAAACGGTCTATAAATCCACGCAATAAATTCCCGTCGACCGACGCACAAATTGGGTATTCATTGTGTACCGCAAACTTCGTGGATTCTGGGGTCGGTTCATTTGAACCCCGTAGCGGACTTGTGGGCTCATTAAAATAGAAATCGGTTTTTAGAATGTGTGCCAGCGGAGCGTTTTCGACAAACATTGCGAGATGAGATTGTAACTCGCGGGAAACGTCACCGTATTTTGAAGTAAACGCTTCCATGGCCGCATCCCAATATGACCCTTCCGCCCAGTCTATTTGTTCCATGAAGTAGTGAAGCTGAGTGCCAAATAAGAGTGCAGGTGTTGAAGAGGATCGAAGGACACCTGACAACAAGAAGTTCTCGCCGCCCTCGAGCGACGACGGTGAGGCACTCGCTAATGGAGTCGGTTCCGTTGTCGATGCGGGTGCTAACGGAACCGGTAGGAAGGCTTCAGCTTTAAGTGGTTTAGGATCGTAGACGGGTAATTTATCAAACCAAGCTGGATTGCCATTTGCATAAACGACGCTATTTGGCGTTTGGGAGTATTCGTCGCCAATCGCCATTTGAATAATGCCGGCGCCAGTTAACGGCGGCGATTTTGGTTCTTTAGGTTGACAAGGTCCGATGAGGTAAAGAGCGCGGGCGGCTCGTGTCAATGAGACATATAGGACACATAAACT
>DTSG01000293.1 GCA_012965455.1 Planctomycetaceae bacterium
GATATTGATGGAGACGGCAGTTTTCAAATGAACATTCAGGAACTGGCTACCTGTAAATGTGAGAACTTACCGGTGAAAGTACTGTTACTGAATAATCAGCATCTCGGGATGGTTGTGCAATGGGAGGATCGATTTATGGATGGACGTCGTGCACATACTTATTTAGGTCCCATAGAGGATGTGGAAGCGCAGGGTCAGGGAGACAGTCCGCATGTCAGGGAACGCTATCCGGATTATGTTCAAATCGCCCATGGGTATGGTTGCGGAGGTGCTGTCCTAAATCGTAAAGAGGATTTGGTTGCAGCCCTTGAAGAAATGATTGCCTATGATGGTCCCTTTGTGTTGGATGTGCATGTTCCCTATCAGGCACATGTTTTGCCGATGATTCCATCCGGGGGCAGTGTGGATGATATTATTACCGAATAAGTCAATTCACGATAAAGATGATAAAAAACCGGTTCTGAAGGCCGGTTTTTTGTATAAACACGGATTATGATTCAGTCAGATTTACAAAGTGGTTCATCCAAACGACTGTCACTACACTGGCAAATCCTTGTGGGGATGATTGCCGGTGCGGCAATCGGATTACTGCTGAACCTTACTTTGAGCACCACCCATGTAATCGTGCGAGAATCGATTCCTGCCCAATGGGAAAAGATTGAATTGCAGGATAGCACCAATACAGTGGTGATTACGGCTCACGATAAACAGGGAGGAATGACTGCTTTTGAAATTGGTGGAAAGTTGGAGGCGGATTTTGCAGACTTAGAAAAATTCAAAACAGCGCAACCCGGATTACATGGTATTTTTTCCAGCCACGGGAGAAGTTGGGCGCGGCGAGTCGGTATGTTGTGTAAACGCCTGGGTGGACTGTTCCTGCGGATGCTGCAAATGGTCGCTGTGCCACTGATTGTTACTTCTCTGACTGTCGGTGTCTTGGGGCTTGGAAAAGCGGAACGCCTGGGACGGATGTTTCGCAGAACGATGTTGTATTATATCTGTACCAGTTTGCTGGCGATTGTCACGGGACTGGTGATGGTCAATACCATTCAACCAGGTTTGCGAACCTCCCTGACCAGCAGTCCCACACCCTACACGCCAGAATCCGGTTCGCTCACCGAAGTCATCCTCGTCCAACTTGAGACACTTATTCCAAAAAATCCGATCCAGGCGCTGGCGGCAGGGGATTTCCTTTCCATTATCAGTTTTACGATTGCATTTGCGATCTTTGCCCTGCTGATTGGAGGCCGTACCGCTGAAGCTATTAGGAATCTGGCTCAAGCAGGCCTGGACGTAATGATGAAAATGACGATGGCGGTCATCGCTCTTGCTCCATTGTTAATGCTCTATGTGACGGCAACGCACGGGAGTGCTATTTTTGGATCACTTGCCTGGTATATGCTTGCTGTTTTTCTGGCACTGGTTGTGCATGCTTGTATTACCCTGCCGTTGATCCTGAAGTTCGTAGCCCACAGGAACCCCTGGGAGTTTGCTCGAGCGATGAGTCCGGCACTGTTAACCGCCTTTAGTTCAGCTTCCAGCAATGGGACATTGCCGTTGACGATGGCCAGTATTGAGCAGCGGGCTGGCGTACGTACCCAGACAAGTTCCTTTGTATTACCGCTTGGTGCAACGATTAATATGGATGGTACCGCGTTGTATGAGGCTGTGGCGGTGTTGTTTATTGCTCAGCTTCATTATCAGGAAATGATGCCGTTGTCAGCACAGCTGGTGGTTGCCTTGACAGCCCTCTTAGCGAGTATCGGAGCTGCCGGCATTCCCCATGCGGGGTTGGTGATGATGGTGATCGTTCTGCAGGCTGTTGATCTGCCGGTGGAAAAACAGGGGATCATTCTGGCTGTCGACCGGATTCTTGATATGTGTCGCACGAGTGTGAACGTGTGGAGTGATTCCTGTGGCTGTGCTGTGATCGATTCACTGGATGATTGATTCGCTTTAGAATCTGATGCGACGGACGGGGCACGGAGAGTTTTCAATTTCCTTTAGCTGTCAGCGCGAACAATGTAATTAGTCATCGAGCTGGAAGACCCGACGTGAGCGGACACGGGGACGTATTTCGCCTGAGGCAATGATCGGTCGTCCATGCCACAGTGTCGTGTTGGTTGTCACCGGTGGCCAGATTCCCGCATGGGGATGATTCGCCGGATCCGTTCCCGGATTTTTGGGGAATTTACCTGCAACCGACCAGGTATCGTCAGCGGGTCTGTATGCCAGAATGGTCGCCGGGAAACCGGGATGTTCATCCTTAAGTTCATTTGTCTTTAACGCGTTGCTGCCATCATCTCCTGAAATAATCCACTGTGTTCCACCGCGCTGGATTGCCGGTGACGGGGCAGCCACGGTGGCTCGTGGCAGATCGGCAATCCTCATCCATTTTCCGGTTGCGAAAGGATACTCATAAGCATCTACCAGATATTTACGCTCGACGGTTTTATCAGGATTAAGAAATAGATCGGTGCCGGAGAAGAGAAACAGCGATTGCTGATTGGTTCCGGCGACCGCCAGCATTCGAGGCGGGCCGGGCCACGGTGATAATTTCTCCCACTGTAGCAGCTTGCGTCTGACTGTCAGGTCGAGCTTCCAGAATATCCGGACGGGACGCGTCGCGTCGACCGAATGGGTTCCACCCAGGACATAGACAGCACCCCTGGCCAACACACCGGTTGCAAAGGCTACCGGAGCAGGAAGATCCGGCAGGTGTTCAATCCGGACTCTGTCGGAGTTGAGTGTGATGACAAAGCAACTGGAAAAATGCTCCGTACCATTACCACCACCAATGCAGATGACACCCTCAGGTATATCCCGCGCAATTGTCTGACGATGTCGATTCAGACTAAAGGACAAGCCATAAGCGATTTCCTGTGGTAGTGTTTCCTTCGCCTGTCGCCAATTTCCAGTTGGTTTGTTGAGGATGTAAATGGATTGATGCCAGACCTTATCTGTCTCCCACAACGGTTTGTTAGGAAAGTTGGCTCCCCCTGCGACGATCAGTTGCTGATCTGCGATGCCGACAAACGGACCAGCAAAGCCATCTTCATTCGCCAGGCGCGGTAGTTCGGAGAAATGCTGAGCTGTTAGCGTAGTGTTAAAAAACAGCGAGGCGAAAAAATAAAACAGAATTTGTG
>DTSG01000294.1 GCA_012965455.1 Planctomycetaceae bacterium
GAAACAGTATAATACCACAGTTGAATGCACCTCTTAGAGATCACAATATCAAAAACAGATATATTTTATTGCAAAATAAAATTAACAAAACAGTGTTCAATATTGTACATCCTACATTTTATATCCATTTAATATCACCCATTACGGTCTACGGTCAAATGGCAATCGGTTTTACTATATATTTCTGTACAAATCACATTTCCTGCAACCATTCGTGCCTCGACGGCCAAGCTGAACGGGCATGAATGCGAGCAACCATATTAGAAACCCAAAACAAATATTGACGCATTGCTACCCGTGGAATTCACCAAGAGCATACAAAATCATGCGTGAATAAGAAAATCTGCAGGAATGAGTCGCGCATAAAATAACCGCCGCTTACCCGTGCTGTTGATCGCAAAGGTGAGCGGCGGTTGAGCAATTTGCCGAAGAGTTTTGATGACAATGCTATTTTAGATCCTTATAGGCATCCATGATGCGTCGCAGAGTCGGGTCAATATCGTCTGGAGTAATCTCAGCGACAGAAATGCGCACTCGGTCAAGCTGCGTTGGACCGTTACGCGTGCGAGCTGACATTACAAGTTGATAGCGCCCGGGAGCAACGTGTCGCGGTAACGAACATCGCACGAGCGTGGTTGCTCGACTATTGGGGCGGACTCCGACTTTGCCATTCCCAATGTGGATGCGGCGTAGATTATCATCGACCAAAAAGAAGTCGATGGCGACGAGCACCCCGTTGTGCCCGCAATTAAATACACCCGCCAACGCTCCAAAATCCGCGCCGGCCGTCACCACCGATGGACTGCGCAGAAGATATGCCCGAATGCAGTCACGTTCCTTGACTTGATCGGATAATCGATCTTGGGCGTGGGCCGTGGATAAGAGTGGGCCGCAAGCTAAGAGGCCAAGTAAACAAACAATAGAAAGTGAGATGCGCTTAGTCATAGTAATAACCTTTCGTATTCCGCCCCCGGAATATAAGCTGTCCGGCGAGCTTGCTATTGCTTCGCTGGCAGATAGTAAGACATAAACGCAATCGCCGTGCCAAAACTTGATACCAGATTGATTTATGGTGATTTAGGCTAAATTGCTCAGGCAAAAAAGGCAAAATATTTGTTTTAACGCAGATAAGGTGTGTTAATGTCTGCAGCAAATTTGCACGCCAAAATGAGACATGTTACCCATTATCGAACAGTTGATAGTGCTGAACATCTTCAATTCTTGTATACGACGCACGATAAATATAGTTGTATGTTCATCGACGTCTCAGGAAATCGTAAAACAGCACACGCGAAAACGATGCTAAAAATCCGAGCACAGCTAACAATACACATAGCATTACACTACGGGCAATTCTCTTTACAGGTCAGAGGGGATTCTCGGCTCCGGCAAACGCCGCACAAGAAACCACACTCGGCACGACTCGGAATGTGCAGGGGAACTTCAGGCAGTTTTCCCGTTCCGTCTAAGCTTTGGCTTGTCTACCGGCACGTCTGCGATCCGCTTCCCTTAGCAGTTTCTTGCGGAGGCGGACATTGGCGGGAGTGACTTCGACCAATTCGTCGTCCGCGATGTATTCCAGTGCTTCCTCGAGCGAGAGTCGTCGCGGTGGTTGTAGTACGATGTTATCGTCGCTGCCTGAAGCCCGCATATTCGTGAGTTTCTTTTCTTTCGTGGGATTCACTGTCATATCGCCGCTGCGACTGTTTTCGCCAACGACCATGCCTTCATAGATTTCATCGCCAGGGCCAATGAATAATTCGGCGCGTTGTTGTAATCCGTCGAGTCCGAAAGCGACCGCTTTGGCCGTTGTTTGAGAAACAAGCACTCCGTTGGAGCGGTCAGGTAAAATGGCATCGGCGGGTCGGTAATCTGAAAAACGATGATGCATGATCGCCGAGCCATGGGTAGAGTTTAAGACTTTAGTTCGCAAGCCGATAAGCCCACGAGAGGGTATCTCAAACCGCACAATTGCATAATCGCCGCGGGTCGTCATCTCTTCCATTTCACCGCGGCGTGAACCAACAAGTTCCATGACAGGGCCTAAATAGTCACTCGGTACCTCGACGGTTAATGTCTCATACGGTTCATGTGGCACTCCGTCGATCTCACAAATAACGACTCGGGGTTTACCTATCGATAATTCGAATCCTTCACGTCGCATTGTTTCGATCAACACCGAAAGATGCAGCACTCCTCGCCCGGCCACGGCGAAAGCATCCCCATTGGCGGTCGGCTTCACTCGCAAAGCAACGTTTTTCTCGAGTTCGCGCTCGAGTCGTTCTCGCAGTTGCCGATTGGTGACATACTTGCCTTCTTTACCGACAAAGGGAGACGTATTCACTGAGAATGTCATTTCCAACGTTGGTTCGCCGACAGTGAGTCGAGGAAACGCGCGCTGGGTTTCAGGGTCGCTTACGGTGTCTCCAATCTCTACTTGCTCCAAACCAATCAAGGCGACAATGTCACCAGCTTCAGCTTTTTCCGCATCAGTGCGTCCGAGGTTTTCAAATACTTGTAATTGCTTGACAGTGCATATCTCAACTTTGTCATTACTTTGCATCAGGGCAATTCGCTGTCCCGTGGTAATGCTCCCCGCAGCGATTCTACCGATTGCAATTCGGCCAACATATTCGGACCAGTCGAGGGTTGTCACCAGCATTTGCAGTGGGGCGTCTGCCTCAACATCTGGGCCCGGTGCGTGTTCTAGTATTAGATCCATGATAGGCAGGATGCTAGCGGTGCGGACGGTTGGATCGTGAGTGGCATAACCCTCTTTGGCACTTGAGTAGATGATAGGAAAGTCGTCCAAGACATCCTCACAACCCAAATCCATCAGGAGTTCTAGCGTTTCATCGACCACTGCGTCGATGCGCGCGTCGGGACGGTCGATCTTATTGACAACGATTAGCGGTTTCACGCCGCACTCTATAGCCTTGGACAATACAAATCGTGTTTGCGGCATCGGACCTTCTGCGGCGTCAACGAGGACTAGCGCCGCGTCGGCCATTTGTAGGACTCGTTCAACCTCACCACCGAAATCCGCGTGACCGGGAGTATCGATAACGTTAATTTTCACACCCTTGTAAGGCAATGATATATTCTTGGCTATAATAGTGATGCCTCGTTCTCGCTCCAAAT
>DTSG01000295.1 GCA_012965455.1 Planctomycetaceae bacterium
CCAGAATTGGTGGGGAGGAAAACCAGCCATTAAGACCATTACTTTCCGGCAACCAGCCAAGCGTCACAGAGAAAATGAGAATCAACATGATGCCGAGCCAAAAAGGCGGAATCGACATTCCAAGAATCGACACGCCCATTGAACCCTTTGAAATCCACGAATTGGGCTTGAGCGCGACATAAAATCCCAGAGGCACTCCAATGACAGTAGAAAAAATGATTCCAGTAAGCGCCAACTCCAGCGTCGCCGGCAATCGCTGCAGGATGATGTCGATAACAGGCCTGCCCTGTGTCCAACTATTCCCCATATCACCCTGTATTAAGTGCGTCATGTAAATGCCGTACTGCACAACGAGGGGTTTATCCAGACCCAGCGCCTGGCGCATTGCCTCAATATCAGCTTGCGTCGCCTGAAGGGGAAGCATGACGTAGACTGGATCGCCTCCGCCAAAATAGTTCATGATAAAAACAAGAAAAGACACTGCAAGCATCACGGGGATGGTTTGCAGTGTCCTAAATATAACGTGCAGGAACACGCCCTTGCCAAAGACTCAATGTTTGCGGGTAGCAGGCAAATGCAGCAATAGCCTGGCTTTCCCGACTACAAATCGCATTTTAGTTTAGGTTAATGCCATTTCGCATCGAACATAGTCAAAAACATATCAGGACGCGGTGTCCAATTGACCTTTGTAGACATGCCGTAGATATCGTTCTGATAGTGCAACGGAACAATAGCATAGTCGTGCATGATTACAGTCGATGCCGCTTGTAGAATCGTTTTCCTTACGTTGTAATCTGTCTCAGCTGATGCAGCTTCAATCAGCAGATCGGCTGCCGCATTTGAATAATGCGCTAGCTCAGGTTTTCCACCGTTGTAACCGCCGTACAACTCGGTTGGGGTGTGGAAGTTTGATTCCAGGTTACCGGCGATGTCTCCAGTCGGAGTAACAAAACTGAATACGAACATCGAGCAACAAAGAATCTTGGGATCGTAAATTTCTTTGAATACGACCTGTTTTGGGCGCGCTCGGCATGTTGCCTTTACTCCGACTTTGTTTATCATTTGCGCAACTGTTAGGCAAATTGCCTCGTCGTTGATGTACCTATTATTGGTGCTATCTATACGCAATTTGAATCCGTTCGGGTAGCCCGCTTCCTTCAGCAGTTGCCGAGCCTTTTCAGGATCCTAGGGCAGCCGCTCCCTCGTCGGATTCCATCCCAAATGTTTATCACCTGCCAACTGTGTTGCGGGCCTGGCAAATCCATTCATCACGATCTTGATAATCGCCTCACTGTTGATGGCATGGTTCATAGCCATCCGCACTTTGCGTTTCTTGAACGGATTCGGAATATCTGGCACGCCCGGTGTCACGTCTCTTGTAGTATCAAACTTATAGTTGACAGTCCGCATACCGTCGAGGACCGTGACTTTCGTAGCCGAATTTGATTCGACGCGTTTTACATCGCGTACCGGAAGGCCTGTTGCTATATGTATTTCTCCTGAAAGAAGAGCTGCCACACGCGTCGCGTAGTTGGATATTTGCCGGAAAGTAATGGTCTTAATGGCTGGTTTTCCTCCCCACCAATTCTGGTTTGCTTCCATCGTGAGATGGTCACCGGGCACCCATTCGATCAACTTGTAGGCGCCACTGCCCATCGGATTTAAGCTGACTGCCTCAACACCCTTTTCTTTAGTAACCTTCTCTACATGGGCCTTGCTGGCAATGAAAACGACTCTCAGCGTGCTCAGTATCGGACCCCACGGCTTGACTGTCTTGACCTCAACGGTGTGTTGATCAATGACTCGAACCGATGAAATTGGAGTGATATAGGCCTTGATACCGCCCATTGCGCCAAACGACTTCCAGCCCAGAATTCGATCGATCGAAAACTTGACGTCCTCCGCAGTAAGGGGCGTACCGTCGTGGAATTTGACGCCCTTTCGGATGCCAAAATGCCATGTCACCGGATCTTTAGCCTCCCACGATACTGCTATTCCCGGCTGAACAGCCATATCCTTGTCGAGGATGATCATGGGATCAAAGATATTTGAAGCCATACTGGCTTCCACAATGCCGTTGTTGGCATGAGGGTCAAGCGTGATCGCATCACCTACTTGACCGATGACTAGAGTTTCCTGCGCGACTGATGTTCCAGCCCAGCCGACCAACAGGACAGTCGCCGCCATCACTCGAATGATTAAGATTAAGTTTTTCATGGTTGCCTCCGTCTCTTTCAGTTATTAATGAGTTTTCTTTGTTCGATTCTTTTCTTAGGTTGGACCTTCCATAGCTTTCTCCCTTGTGGTTTGAAGAACTAATGAATGAGTATAGGATTTTATTTTTCCAGATCAGCGATCATCGCAAGTACTTGTACAAACTATTACACACTCTCACAAAATCAGGCTCAGCTCCTCGTTCGGAGAGACGAAAACGGTTAGCAGAACCGCGCCCTGCTCAGGAGAGCACAGCTTTACAGAAAAACTGCGCTTAATTAAGCCCATCACATGTCACTACAGTCGGTTACGACTACTCCGACACAGTTGCCGCGTATTGCGAGCCCAGGCGCACGCCGGCACCACAACATTCCTGATTGATTGTATTTGGTGATTACCGGTGCTCGGCCGGGGTCATCGAGAAAATGAATACAACCAGCTATGTCGCCCATTTCCACCTCAGCACCCAGTTCATCAAAAGCCTCATAGATACCATTGGCAGGGGCATAGACATAACTTTCAGGGCCACTTACCCGCATAAATCGGGTCTGCCCCGGCTTCATATCGCTAGTCGATAAATTGTTAAAAACTCCCGTGTGCTGCAGCACATTGCGAACGCCGTTTTGGCAAATTTCTAACCCCTGACGAGAAACTGCGCCCGCACTTCCCAATTCAGTACCTAGCGCAACTAACTCATGTTGTAATGCAGCCGACATAGAGGTGCCGGACCAAGGTACGGAATTCATTACCACCGTCAGCGGTGCATCAAATGCCAAAACAGCCTCTCGGATCTTTTCACGCAAGGGTCCATCTGATGGGGCTTGCATGATGACGCCAGGAATCAGATCTAACGATGATCCACCTGAATGTAAATCCATAAACAAGTCGGCCATAGGAAATAAAACACTG
>DTSG01000296.1 GCA_012965455.1 Planctomycetaceae bacterium
CTCATCGATTCTGACTTCACTTTCCTCAACCGGAAACTCGCCGAACACTACGGCATTCCGAACGTCAAAGGCGAAGAAATGCGTAAAGTCATGCTGCAACCCAACAGCGTTCGCGGAGGAGTTTTGACCCACGCTGCGATTGCCAAGGTAACGGCAAACGGCACAGTTACCACTCCGGTCAAGCGTGGCAATTTTGTTTTAACGAACCTGCTGGGCCTGCCGCCGAATCCGCCACCGCCGACGGTTGGCGCGATCGAACCCGACACACGTGGAGCAACGACCATTCGGGAGACACTGTTAAAACATCAAACGCTCGATGCGTGTGCCGTTTGTCACCGCCGGATTGATCCACCGGGATTCGCATTGGAATGTTTTGATCCAGTCGGCAACTTTCGCACTCGCTACCGTAGCAGCAAAGACGTCAAACGAACAGCCGTCGTCGGACTACGTTTTCTGCACAAAGACTACGATTTAGGACCCCCCGTCGATACAACGGGTGTGACCGCCGATGGCATCGAGTTCAATGGTATCCGCGACTACAAGAACCATCTGTTGACATCTAAAGAACAGGTCGCGCGCAACCTGGTTTCGCTGCTGATAACGTTCGCCACAGGTGGAGAAATTGAGTTTGCTGACCGCGACGAGGTCGAACGTATCCTTCTTGCCGTGAAGGACAACGGCTATCCGCTGCGGAGTCTTATCCAGCATGTCGTTACAAGCCGGCTCTTTAGGGATCGCTAATGCATAATCCAATCTCACGTCGCGCTGCACTCAAAGCTTCTGGAATCGCGATTGCGCTGCCACTGCTCGAATCAATGAAGCCTGCCATCGGCCATGAACACACGGCACCGCCCAAACGTATGGTTTTGATTTGCAATGCTTTGGGATTGCATTCGCCATCGCTGTTCCCGAAGACGCCTGGGACCGACTATGCAAACACGGAGTACCTCGAACTACTCCAAGCACACCGAAGTGATTTTACGATTTTTTCCGGGCTGTCCCATCCGGACCAAAACGGCAAGGATCCTCACGATACTAAGATGACCTTTCTAACAGCGGCGATCAATCCGGGGCTCGGTGGCTTCAAGAATTCGATTTCGGTGGATCAGGTGGCGGCGCTGCACCTCGGTCACGCCACGAGGTTTCCGTCGATCACGCTGGGGAGCAACACTCAGGAGAGTCAGTCGTACGACAGTAATGGTGTAATGCTGCCAGCCGATTATCGGCCATCGCGGCTGTTTGCGAAATTATTCATCGCCGGAAGCCCGGAAGAACAGCGACGACAAAGGCAGAGACTCGCGAACGGTCGCAGTATTCTTGATGCCGTTGGCGATCAGACGAAGGCGATCAACCGACGAGCTAGTGGAGGTGACCGGAAGCAACTAGGTGAATACTACGCTGCTATACGCGCAGCTGAGAAGGAACTGGCTGCATCCGATGCGTGGCTGGATCGACCCAAGCCTGAGGTGAACCTCGAAGTTCCGCAGGACATTGCGGAACCGTCGGAATTGCTCGGCCGCATTCGCGCACTAATGAATCTGATTCCGCTGATGCTGCAGACCGATTCAACGCGAGTGGTCAGCCTGATGATTCAGGATCACCATACTGTCCCCAACATCGCCGGGGTTCAGGCGGGGCATCACCCACTGTCCCATCATGGTCAGGATCCCGCGAAGATTGCCCAATTGAAGATCATCGAGTCCGGAATCCTCTCAACATTCTCGGACTTCCTGACGCAGCTTGGACAGCGATCGGCACAAGGGACTCGACTGCTGGATCACACGGCCGTTCTTTTCGGAAGTAACCTTGGTAACGCTAACGCCCACGACCCAAGCAATCTACCCATCATCCTTGCGGGAGGTGGCTACCGCCACGGTCAGTACCTGGCCTACGACAAGAAGAACAACATTCCATTGTGCAACTTATTCGTCAACATGCTCAACAATATGGGTATGGAAACCGAATCGTTCGCGACCAGCACGGGCAGCTTAGAGATTTAGCGCTTGCTGCCGTTGTTGAGTTACATCGAATTTTTTACGACTCTGTAGGTCGCCTCAACCCAGACCGCTGTTTACTCATAGAACTAATCACGGCGACTCGGCAGAATCCTCCAGTATCATCCGGATTTTGGCCCTCAGGCTTTCCACTTTATCCGGCATCTCGTCAGCGAGGTTTTTCGTTTCTGACAAATCAGTTCTTAAGTTGTATAGTTCAATACCATACTTCACGCCTCGTTCACTATTAAAACCTCGGCTACCTTTGGTATTAATCAATTTCCAATCACCGTCACGGATCACCTGTCCGGCATGCAATATCGGGGGTCGCGGTGGTTGTTGCTGGTCGGGGTGGAGCAGGGTTTTCAGAAAACTTACACTATCATCCGCAGTTCCCTTCGTGATTTCGTTCTGCCCGGCGATCTCGGCTAAAGTGGCGAAGACATCGGCAAATGCAATCGTGTGCTCGGTTTTGATCCCAGCCTCAATGTGTCCGGGCCACCGCATAATGAACGGGACGCGATGCCCGCCCTCCCACACACTTGCCTTGATCCCACGTAATGGTCCGACGGACTGATGACCGAATTTTTCTGTATCTTTGTCGTACCATACGGGCCCATTGTCGCTGGAAAATACGACTAATGTGTTGTCACTCATCCCGGCTTTGTCCAGACTCTTTAACACCTGCCCAACAATGCTATCGACGGTCATCACGAAATCACCGTACATCCCAGCGTCGCTCTTGCCAACAAACTTCTCCGCTGGTAACCAAGGAGTGTGCGGTGATGGCAAAGCCAAATAGAGGAAGAGAGGTTTTTTTCCGTCGTGTGATTCAATCACTTTGCACGCTTCGCTAGCGAACCGAGGAGTCACTTCCGCATGTTTAAAATCGGGTGCGATATCGCCTGCACGCCAAAAGGCTCCCTGAATTCTATTCCAGTCCTCTTTGCCACCAACGCTGTCGCTGGCGTCGACCCTCTCTGTTGGCGGCATGACAGCCACGTCGTCTTTAATATAAAAGTATGGCTGAATGTCGAGAGAAGCGTGCATACCGAAGAACGAATCGAATCCACGATCCACCGGACCACCCGTAAGCGGTTCTCCATAATCGAATTCAAGGCGTT
>DTSG01000297.1 GCA_012965455.1 Planctomycetaceae bacterium
CTATCTCTGATATTAAACTCGGCATTAGCTAACTGTATACACTTATGTTCGAACAAACTGATTATTTCCCCCATGTACGCCCTTGATAGTGTCATCGCCAACTACTTGCCTAGGTCTAAACTCTGCCCTGCGATAGTCACTGATTAGGGCGCGCATTTCTTCATATTCTTGTCTTTTTAAAGTTGTTAAGGATTTTACGACCTCATTTTTGTTAATTTTTCTAACAGTTGAGCCTTGATCTGTCACCTCTACGATAGTATCTGTTCCAGCATTAGTTACATTAGTTCTAATTTCTCTATCATAATAATGAATCAAGAACATTCTTTTTAGAATAGCTCCCGCATCTATGGTGATCTCTTTCTCAACCAAAACCCCATCGTTTTTTTCATCTGTTTTTTGGGTTATTTCGTGGGTAGTAGAATCTATTTCAAAAAAAGTATTTATATGGTTGTTTAAACGTCCTATATTAGCCCTGACCCAATAAGATATTGAAGCTATTGAATAAGCAGTCGGCTCGCCTACTTCCCTGAAAATTTCATCCGCTATGTCGACAACCTTCATTTGTAGATATTACACTAATAAAGGAAAAAAGAGCAACCAAAAGAGGTTGCCCTTTGTATTCGCTTGCAGAACTGAACAACAATTTACCGCTTACTCAGCCGGAGCGCCTTGCACTAATTCGGCCAAAACTCTAGCACAACCGTCAACTGCGGCATGCTCATCATAAGTCAATCTAG
Source organism: Planctomycetaceae bacterium (assembly GCA_012965455.1). GTDB lineage: Bacteria > Planctomycetota > Planctomycetia > Pirellulales > Pirellulaceae > UBA721. The sequence continues at coordinate 738 of DTSG01000297.1, forward strand.
CCTGACGTGCGGCGGCAGCAAGCGTATTAAGCGCCTGCTCTGGGGTCGGAGTAGTCGGTGCGGCTCCCTCTGCAGGGGCCGCTACCTGTTGTTCATCTGGAGCGGGGGTGTTTTCTTCACTCATATCAATAAAGTAATACGCAGAACTCTAAAAAAAATCAAAAATAAATTGATTTAAATTAAAGCACCGAAGGAGCTTCCGTCACACCGGACCAAGAATGAGGCGCGGCTTTTTGGGAAGTGATCTGGGCATCCAAGCTGGTTTTCCAATCACCATCATCAGCTGCACCATTGCAAATAGCGCTTAAATCAAGGTCTTCTGGAGCTACCATTGCTACGCCAGTCAACTGAACAGTCGTATCAACATATGCACCATACTCACCATCAGTCGCACTCATTCCCACCACTACCGAGCAAACTTTTCCCGCGTCAGGATCACTGTCGCAATTCACGTGGGGCTCTACCCTACTAAATGTATATTCTATTGCCATTTTAGAGTATTACACTTTTTGAGCAGAAAAAGCCAAAAAAAATCAAACTGATTGACCAGCAAAGCTTGAATACCTTACCCGAACTCAAGAATGAAGATAAAAGTGGCTTAGAAGGGCATTTACGGCGCATTAACAGCGTCTGTAGCTTCACGATACGGCGCAAACATTATATTGCCATTTTATTTATTCTTTATTTCATTCCGCCGTGTCTTTCCATGCCGCCTTTTCAACGACCGTTTCGGGCCGTACCACAATTGTTTCAGTTGTTTCCTCAACCGCTTCAACGGCTGGCGAAATCTCGTATTCTTCTGTCACCTCAATGGTGTGCGTCCCGATCTCCTCACCGTCCTCGTTGAACAGCGACACTTCTTTCGTCTCGGGAACCGGGCGTGTTACGGTTTCCTTAACCGTCTTTTGAACCATCTTTCCGTCAATTTCTTCGACCACCGTCTCGGAGACTTCTTCGCTTGTCTCAATCATCTTGGGACGTGTTCCCATTACCGCATCAGCGGCTTCAACGGCTGGTAGAGCGATTCGCGTCTCTTTTATTTCAGCGTTCTTTGCTCCACCGGCGATCCACGCCTCGAATGATTCAAGCGCGGTCTTGTCTTCTAGTTGCGGCACATCTGCGCCGTTGTATTGTTTGCGTAAAATCTCGACCTTCAACGTGTCCTCTTTCGCGTCAAGGAACGCTTGCGGGTCAGCATCTTTCGGAATGTCGCCGTGCCACTTCTTGTCGCCGTCATAGTCGATGGAGAAGAAGACCGTTTGGTCATCTTCGTTTTCTCTAGTGCTGTTAATCGTAATTGCCATTGTCAAACCTTATGAAAGTTGAACTGCGAGGTATCGGAAGTCCACAATATCAAGTGTTCCCGAACCGGTTGCGCCGGGTCGGTAGTAAGTGTCGCCAGCGCCTTGCGTCCCGCTCCCGGACGCCCCAAATTGTTTTTGCGTAGCTATCCAGAGGGAACTGTCGGTGCTTGAGTCGTTGGCTAAACCGGTCGCAACGTTGGATGCACCAAACCCCGAGCTGCTGGACAACAAAAGACCGCAGTATCCTGATGCGCTTCCCGAGTCTCTTATGCCGACTCGTACCATCATTGCCTTGATGTTTTTCGGGATGACACCGTCCGAGTCTGCTTCAGTATTCAATTGTTGGTCGCCAAGAGTTGACCAGCCGAGTGTGCCTTGCAGCTTACTGGCTTTAACCTTGTCAAGCCAAATAATCTCCCCTTTCTGGCGCGTGTAGTTGCCTTCGCCAATTGAACTGCCTATCACCAGTATCGGTTGGGAGATGTAGGCGACAGCGCCGTTATTGCCGACTGTACGAATAGTAACATTCGATGTATCCGGTGCGTTCGTTGGCACATCCCTTGTAATCTCAAGCCACTCCCAAGTGTTGCCGCCGGTATGCGCGGTGCTATAATTCGTTGCGACATCAGTAATGAATAGGTCTATGAATGACGCAGTATTAGTCTTTACCCAGCAACCAAAAGTAACCGTGCGACCTACAAACCGTTTTACATCAGCGTGGGCTTGGGATATTCCCCCATTAGACGCACTTGTCTTCGTAACTTTCATCGAGTAGAAACTGCCGGTTTTGGTCGTATTAGAATCGCCACCCGAACCGTCCCAATGTTCACGAGTCAAGTGTTCACGGGCCGAACCTTGTTTATACCATCCGTCTGGTGCTTTAGCAGCAGACCCCGCTACCATCCCCGGCGTGACTTCTTCGAAAGTAATATCGTCAACGCGCAAGACGGAACCGGCTTGCCGAGTCGCAGCACCGATGTAAATTACGGCATTTTGCGCTTCCCAAACAAGAGTTGAAGTGCCTGTGGTGCTAATAATTTCATTTCCGAAACGCGTTACTACGGGAGCTCC
>DTSG01000298.1:0-7124 GCA_012965455.1 Planctomycetaceae bacterium
TACTTGAAAAACCAATGGCCCTGACTCTAGCAGATTGTGATGCGATCAACGCAGCGGCCTCTGCCAACGATCGTATTTTGGCGGTCGGCCATGAACTACGTCTCTCCTCAATGTGGCGTAAGGTTAAGGAACTTATCGATGACGGCTTTATTGGCACACCGCAGTACTGTTTAGTGGAACTTTCCCGGCGACCCTATCGCCCTGGTGCTGATAGCTGGCGATTTGATATTGAGCGCGTCGGCAACTGGATCCTCGAAGAACCGATACACTTCTTTGACCTAGCACGTTGGTATCTGGATACAGCGGGAACACCAGAAACAATTTACGCTCGTGCCAATTCCCGCCAAGCAGGTCATCCCGAATTGCAAGACAACTTCAGTGCCATCATGACACTCGATTCTGGTGCTTACGCCGTGGTGACGCAAACACTTAGCGCTTTTGAGCATCACCAAACTGCAAAGGTTACTGGAACTCGCGGCGCAATCTGGGCAAGTTGGAGCGGCGCCAAAGATCGTACTCTGCATCCTGACTTCAAACTACGAGTATTCAACGATGAAAATGAAGAAGTGTTGGACTTGACGCCTGAACGCATCACGGGTGAAGTGTTTGAACTGCGTGATCAAATTGCGTTAATGGTACAAGCGGTAAATGGTGACGAACCAGTACACGCAACTGGCATCGATGGTCGTTGGTCGGTCGCAATGTGTGTCGCTGCTCAACAATCCGTCGACAGTGGCCAACCACAGTTAATTCCCACCGACTAGGCAATTTAAACTATCACTCGTTGACGGCCAACGTTGGCATTAGATAAGGTGCGCGATACTCCTTGCTCAACATTGCATTGGCATCGTCATTGCCGACAAACGTCTCGGTCTGCGGATTAAACTCCACCCGCCCCGAAGTTCGATAAGCAATCTCACCTAGATGAACCAACGCACAGCTGTAGTGTGCCGTTTGGGCATTGGCTCGAGTCCCCCCACCGCTACGTATCGCATTTTGAAATTCCGCCATATGCTCAGCGTACCCGCGTGAACCACGGATCTCCTGTCCCTCGGTTGGTCCTGGCTTATTCTTCGGTCCCAAAAACACACTGAAAGCACCGCGGCGAGAGAATATCATATATCCCTCTGTTCCATAAAACACGTTACCGTTATCAAATCCATGCAGCCCATATGCCGTGAAAGGGTAGTTCTCATAGATCAGCAACCGGCCGTCCTCATATTCATACGTAACATTCATATTGTCCGGATAATCGCTGGCGTGGCCGTGCAACATCATCCGACTACCGCGAGCGGTGATTTGCTGCGGAAATGTTTTAACCCCCAGTCCCCAGGCTGCCATATCTAAATCGTGAATACCATCGTCACCAATCTCACCGTTCGCATAATCTTGATACATCCGCCAAGTTCCATGAAAACGATGGCGGTTAAACGCGTGTTTCTTTGCGGGTCCTAGCCAACGGTCGTAGTCGACGCCACTGGGAACCGTCGTATCTGGCACGGGTTTCACCACACTTCGCATTTCAGCCGTCCAAGCCTTCGCAATTTTAATCTCACCAAGGATACCAGACTTCAGCAGTTTCTCAGCTTTAAGCGTCACCGGACTGTTACGCATCTGGCTGCCCTGTTGCACAACACAACCATATTTTTTTGCGGCAGCAATGACGGCATGCCCTTCGTTGTATACATGCGATATCGGCTTTTCGATGTAAACGTGTTTGCCATTTTGCATCGCTGCAATCGCGATCGGGGCGTGCCAGTGGTGGGGAGTGGCAATCACAACCGCATCTACATTTTTGTCGCGAATCACATCCTCGTACCGTCTTGTGCGTTTAGGTGCTGCCGATTGAAATTCCTGGCGAACGAATCCGGCCATCCGCGCAGTTTGCGCGTCATCAACGTCGCACAACCACGCAATTTCCACTGAATCATTCCGTTCAACCAGCCCTTTGACGTGCAGTGACATGATGCCACCACAACCAATGATACCAACGACGAGTTTGTCCAGTTCAACCGCGGCTTGCGAATGAACTGCCCCGAGGGTCGTTACTGCCGCAGTTACCGCTGTTACCGTAGTAAGCTGACCACTGGTCTTTAAAAAAGAACGCCTGCTAGTCGGCTTCGCCATAACCATCTCCTTGTAGTTGCTCACAAATCCAACAACGACACTACTCGACGCACATCGCCCAGATCGTCCCGTCGCCCACGTCGTATGTTTTCAGCGGCTGGAGAGCGCCCGTTTTCGCATCAATCGCATAAGAGATCAACGTTCCTGACTTCTGTCCGGCGGCGTACAAAAAACGACCACTTTGATTAATCGTCATGGACCGAGGAAACCAAACAGCGGGATATGTGCCAACTCGCTGTAAATCCCCGCGGCGATTAATCGAAAACGCGGCGATGCTATCTTGGTGAGGCTCGCGGTCTTCGAGGTCCCGATTCGAGACATAAACAAATTTTCCATTGGGGGTAATACGGATATCAGCCGCGGCAGCCCCACCGCTGTATCCCTCTGGGAGTGCCGAAAGGGTTTGCTTCAGTTTCAACGCACCCGTTTTAGGATTTAAGCTATAGGCACTGATACCCCCGCCCCGCTCATTAGACGTGAAAGCCATCGATAACGAGGGATGAAAAGCGATGTGCCGAGGTTGATGATACCGATGCCCCTCAGCTGGACCGGATACGATGGGCGGATCATTGGGTATTAACTTGCCAGTTCCACTATCTAGCACGTACTGATAAATAGAGTTGGGCGCCGTATGTGGAACATAGACAAAGCGTCCACTGGGATCCATCTCAACACAATGCGCGGTCTTCTCGGTCTTGTGATAATCTAGATGTTCACTGGTAACGATCCCATCTTGGATCCGATAAACATTGATCTCTCCGGTAGCATAGTGTGCCATCATTAAATATCGCCCTGAATCATCAGCACGGATGTAGGGCGGACGAGTGGCAATTTTTGCGACTGCCGACAACAGCAACGTATTGTCCTGTTGCCGCTCTAGCGTCGCTACGAACGCTGTCGCCATATTGCTTTTGGCGTCGCGCCCAGCCATCGCTACGTACACATGCTTTCCACTCGGCGACAAATCCATCGCGCCCGGAGACGCTGGCAGCATCAGCGACGAGAGCTTTGTCAACTCACCGGAGTCCGGATTCACCGCAAACGTGGTGACCGTCTTTTCAACAATCGAGGCGACGTAAATGACTTCTCCGCCTTTCACTTTCTCCAAACTTGCTGCAGCCATTGCGGTTACCATTGTCAATAAAAATAGAGTCTTCATTCAGCACCTCATCATCGGATTAAACTTGTCATTTGGCAATCTTAAGGTAGTCAAACATTCGTCCTGCAAGCGTGAACGTTTTCATTTCTAACGTGCCACCATTTATTGAAACCATAACATAGTGGTGGCCATGTCGCACATTATTTTGGAAGAACGGACGCACCGGACTAGGGGTTTCTAGGCCACCACCACCGCCGCCGGTGATCATATAGAACGGACCGTCCTGTTCGACCGCTTTCCCTCGACGAATCCGCCATGTCCGCTCGTAAGAATGAATATGGCCGTTCCACACAATGTCGACACCGTGGTCTTCATACAATGGCACGAGAACTCTTGCCCGCATGTCACCGCGGGAACTCTTGTTGGATTTCCACAGATCGCCGTAGTCGTTTTCATCCGAAGAGTACGGCGGATGATGGTGGCAGACAAATTTCCACGGTGCCGTAGATTTTTCCAATTCACCTTTGAGCCATTCGTATTGCTTGGAACCAACACCGACATTTTGATTCGTATCCACCATAAAAAATTGCGCGTTGCCATACTTGAACGTGTAATAGTATTCGGGTTCCGGCAAAGAGACATAGTTGTAGTAATGGTCGGCGTTTTGTTCATGATTTCCCAGCACCGGGAAAAACGCGACTCGGTCGATCAACGGTCGCATCCCCGGAAAGAAATGATTCAACCAATGATCCTTGTTTTTCCCGGTGGATACTAGGTCGCCAGGGTGCAGCAAAAAATTAGGGCGTTGAGCCCATGCCATTTTCGCTAAGACTGAAGAAACTGCTGGGTTGCCCTGCGTATCACTGATTACCGCAAACGCAAACGGCGAGTCATCATGCACTGCGGTTTGAAACGTAGATACATCACTTTCATATTTCTCCTCAGCTGCAGTCACCGATTCAACGCGGTAAAAATATTGCGTTTGTGTTTTCAAATTAGGGATTTTCACTTCATGAATCTTGGTATCGACCCCAGAAATTGATTGTTTGCAGGCACTCGTTTCTCCGTAATACACAACCGACGTAGATGTTTCATTCGTTTCCCACATCACCGTCATCGAAGTTTTTGTTGCCCATTGCAGGTAGGGGTCAACAAGCACTTCCAAAGGTTGTGCCTGCACGACAGCCGGCTCTGCAGCTAACTGCTTGTGGTGCGCAAACGCCTCCGCCACCCACTCAGCCTTAGCCGCTAAATCGTAGACTTTAACTTCTCGAATACGCCCATGATGAACGTTCAATTCATCACTATCCGTATAAGCCCCAATGACATAGGGTGTTTTCGTCGGGTAGAAAATATCACCCGATTGTTGGGTTCCGCTCGATTCTTTTTTTCCGTTGACGTAAATCTCTGTCGTCTTGCCGTCATACACTGCGACCACGTGGTAAAGTTTGCCAAGTTCAAATTTAGTGGTGCTTCGGAAATAAGTCATTAAACCATCGCCGTCATCACTCCCTGTGGTGGACAGGCCAAACGTAAAGTACTGGTTGTCGTAACCCAACACCCACCCCTTCTCCACACCACCGTTATCTTGAACAACACCAATGATTCCACCCCATTGTTTAGCGGTGTCAACAGACACCCAAGCGGCAACTGTCATAGCTCGAGTTGGTAGATACTCTTTGGCCTTGTTATGATCCATTGCGAGAACACAATGTGGTGCGCGTCCTGAAAACAAAACTGCTTCACCCGTCGCATCCATGACAAACTTTGGTTCTGCCTGGAATTTACCATCTGGGCCAAGTCGAGCCGATAACACGTTATCTTTTATATATTCGTTCTGCAAATACCAGTGACTCAACGGGTCAGGACCTTCGTGGGCCACAACCGCGAGTGACGGTACTGCAATACTGACAGCTATAACAACTCCGATTACAACGGACTTCGCTACCAGAAGCTGCGACGTTGCTCGTACCTTTAACACCATTGCGTAGTTCCTATTTTTTCTGTTGTGCTATAATTCACCTAACACGCACCCGATTAGCTTGTTTATCTATAATGACCAAACTCCCATTGAACTTCAATCACTCTCGCACCCTTTTGTTATGGATTCCAGTTTGAATCACCGTCCCGCCGTTTTTGGCCGTACGCCTGTGTTGCTATGCATGGTATTGTTCAGCCTCCCACAGATTTGTAGCGCGCAAGGTCTATTTGATTTTGAAAGACCCCCTATTGATTACCATCAGACAATCGCAAACAACCCAATTACTCAACTACAAGCAAAACTCGACCAAGGCAAAACAACGCTAAAATACAGCGACAAGCATGGTTATTTGCCAAGTTTGATGAAATTACTGGAAGTGTCGCCAGCGACGCAAGCGCTCGTCTATTCGAAATCTAGCTTGCAATTACGTCTTATCAACCCGGCCACTCCCCGCGCTCTGTATTTCAATGATCAAATCTATTTGGGATGGGCAGCAGGAGGTGACGTTGTTGAAATCATCGCGACAGATCCTCAGTTAGGCTCTGTCTTTTACACCCTGCCGCAACGACTTACCGATTCACCCAAGTTCATTCGAGACAAAGGGCAATGTCTGCAGTGTCACGCAGCACGGCGTACGCAAAACGTACCCGGTCCAGTCGTGCGTAGTCTTTTCACCAGTCACAATGGTCAACCTGTCTACAACTTTGGAACCTACGTTTCAGACCACACCAGTCCGTTTTCGCAACGGTGGGGTGGTTATTATGTCACCGGCACCCATGGAAACATGCGTCACATGGGAAATATTTTGGTAGACGCCAATCAAGGCCGCAGTGCCGTCGATTACGACGATGGAGCAAACGTCACGGACCTGGCTAAGCTTGTGAACACCAAACCCTATCTCACTAACGGAAGTGACCTCGTGGCGCTGATGGTACTCGAGCACCAGACGCAAATGCAGAACCTGATTACGTTCGCACGCTATGAAGAAATCCGCGGGCGGCAATATGACCAGAGCATGAACGCGGCGCTCGATCGCGATCCTAAGTTCGAAAGCGAATTCACAAAACGACGCACGACGAGATCTATTGACAATCTAGTGCGCTACTTATTATTCGCAGATGAATTCCAACTGACCGCGAACGTTAAAGGAACTTCGTCGTTTACGGAAACATTTTCCAAACGTGGACCCCGCGACAACCAAGGCCGCAGTCTGTATCAACTTGACCTCCAAACCCGTCTATTTCGATACCCACTGAGCTACATGATCTATTCACCGAGCTTTACGCAACTCCCTCGCTCAACACTGCAACTCGTCGCACAAAAGCTACACCAACTGCTCACCGCCGACGTGAACGCTGAAGGCTTAGAACATCTGACACCAAAACTCAAACTTAGCCTGCTCGATATTCTGAAACAAACACATCCGCAGATCGTGAAATACTGGTAGTGCAAACATCGGTGTCCCTGCGCGGTTATCATAAAGCATATCGAGACACTTTCTTCTACGAGTACCTATCATGTCCAAGCCGTTAAATCGCCGTCGTTTTATTCAGTCGAGCATTGCCGCTGGAACCGTAGCGAGCGCTACAATAATCCCTCTAAGTGCACCTGCTACTACGCGTAGTACCACAAATAACGTTAAGAAAAAGATGGCTATCGTTACCACAACATGGTGGGAGCGCTCGCACGCTTGGCACATGGCCACGCGCTTTCTCGTGGGCTATCCAAACGGCGGAAAATGGATACATCCAGAAATCGACGTTGTTTCAGCCTACGTGGATCAAGTCAAAGACAACGACTTAAGTCACCGACGCGCCAAAGAGTTTGGTTTCAATATATTTCCAACAGTGGCAGAAGCGGTTCGCAATGGCAAAGACAAGATCGATGTTGATTGCGTATTGCTGATTGGTGAACATG
>DTSG01000298.1:7134-11039 GCA_012965455.1 Planctomycetaceae bacterium
AGTGGAGATTACGAGCAGAACGCTTACGGGCAAAAGCTTTATCCTCGTTACCGTCTCTTCAATGGCATTACGGATGTCTTTCGAGCAGACGGCATCAGCGTGCCGGTCTTCAATGACAAACACCTCAGTTGGAATTTCGAGTGGGCTCAGGACATGGTCACCCAGTCGGAACAACTGGATTTCCCACTGCTCGCGGGGTCATCACTTCCCGTCACTTGGCGTATGCCCAGCGTCGAGATGCCCTTTGGCGCTGAAGTCGAGGAAGCATTGATTGTTGCCTTCGGAGGTACGGACATCTATGACTTCCATGCACTGGAAACACTCCAGTGCATGCTTGAACGACGCAAAGGTGGTGAAACTGGCGTTCATGCAATTCACGCGGTCCGCGGCGTTGACGTATGGAGAATGCTCGACGCTGGCAGCTTTACAAACGGTGGCTGGTCGGGCGAACTTTTTGAAGCTTGCCTCTCCCGCAGCCAAACGCTCGCTCAAAGTAACAACTTCAGCCACCGCTATCCCTCACGACAACAGCTGCAAGAATTTGTAAAAGACCCTATCGCGTATCGCATCGTTTACCGCGACGGTACGCGCGCGACGATGTTATTACTCAACGGGCTGGTAAGAGACTTTACTTTCGCAGCAAAGCTACGCCGACGCAAAACTCCCTTATCGACAATGTTCTACCTACCACCGAACCCCAATGTCGTATACTCGGCAGCACTGATGGACAACGCCAAACAAATGTTCATGACGGGCAAAGCACCCTACAATGTAAAACGCACCTTGCTGACTAGCGGCATGGTGCAATCAGCGTTAACCTCACTACATCTCGGACACGCATTGCAGACGCCACATTTGGACGTCGAATATACCGCCGATCGAAAAAGCAGCTTCTATCGGAATTGACGCGGTTTCCCTATTGTCGATTTCCATCATCACCTTAAATTCACGAGAACAACAAGCCTAACATGAAACGAATCGCCCAGTTTTCAATACTGCCATTTCTGCTGTTAACTTTCGGATTTATTACCGTTCAGGCCGCTGACCGACCCAATATCGTCTGGCTGTTGTCTGAAGACAATTCGGTGCACTACCAGCAACATTACGGCGCCAAGCACGGTCCCACGCCCAACTTGACCTTACTCGCTAAGGACGGTCTCACGGTTGAACATGCTTTTTCCAACAGTCCCGTCTGCTCAGTCGCTCGCACCACACTCATGACCGGCATGCTCGCCCCCCGCATTGGATTTCAATATCATCGCAAGATTACCCAAACCAACTTGCCACCAGGTGCGAAGATGTTTCCGGTCTATTTACGCAAAGCCGGCTACTACTGCACGAACAATGTAAAAACTGACTACAACGCAGTCAATGCGAACGTGTGGGACGAATCATCACGCAAAGCATCCTGGAGAAATCGAAGTGACCCGCAGCAACCATTTTTTCACATGCAGTCTTTTGCCCAATCCCATGAGGGGTCACTACATTTTCCCCAAGCAGCAATCGACGTCACCTCCCTAAACACCGATCCCACCGCGGTGAAAGTATTTCCCTATCATCAAGACACGGCATTGTCCCGCTATACTGCTGCTCGATATCACGACCGCCAAACCGTTGTCGATGCCGCAATTGGAAAAGTAATTGACCGTCTCAAAGAAGAAGGACTCTACGAAAACACCATCATCTTCTACTTCGGTGACCATGGGGGCGTCTTACCTCGCAGCAAAGGTTATCTGTATGAATCAGGGTTGCATGTGCCGTTAGTAATCCGAGTGCCTAACAAGTATCAATCAGCAAACACATGGAACCCTGGGGCCCGAGTGGATGGATTTGTGTCGTTCATCGATTTTGCCCCAACTGTGTTGAACCTCGCGGGTGCAAAAATACCCAGCACAATGGACGGCACTCCATTTCTAGGCAACGGAGTTGACGCGGCAGTAATCGACAAGCAAGACGAGGCATTTGGCTATGCTGATCGTTTTGATGAAAAATATGAATTAGTACGTAGTTTCAGAAAGGGCAACTTCAAGTACATCCGCAATTACGAAAATTTCTACCCCGATTCCTTACAAAACAATTACCGCTATCGCATGCTCTCATTTAGCGAATGGCGTGAACATTACAACCAAGGCAAACTCAACGAAGCACAATCCCATTTTTTCAAAGCCAAACCAGTTGAGTCGCTATATGACATTTCCAAAGACCCCCACGAAATTCACAACCTTGCTAGTAACCCAACGCATCGGGAAACACTGTTGCAACTGCGAAGTGCTTTACAAACGCAAGTCAAAGAAATCCATGACCTCAGCTTCTACCCGGAAAACCAAATGATTGAATTTGCCATCGCCGATGGTGCCGGGTTTGGTGAAACACATGCTGTAGAAATCAGTTCACTCGTGGATGCAGTAGACCTAGCACTACTCCCTTTCGCTGACGCAACTCAAGGAATCTCTAAAGGCTTAAAATCCAAAAACCCCCGAATGCGTTACTGGACGTTGACGGCCTGCACTAGTTTTGCCAAACAAGCCGAGCGATTTGCGAAAACTGCAAAAGAACTGCTTGATGATGAAGACGATCTCGTGCGATTACGGGCAGCGGAGTTTCTGGCGATCATCCGACACACCGAACCACAGAGCACGATCTACGACATTCTAGCTAGCAACCCGTCCGGCACGGTCGCAACCATCACACTTAATACCGTGGTGTTTCTACGTGACCACCACGGCTACGATTTCCAATTGGATTCCTCGAAAATCAAAGGTTCACATGAACCTCTCGTGCAACGGCGACTAGAGTATTTAAACAAACAGGATTAAGCTCCCGAGAATCGGTTAACGGTAAACGGAATTTGTCTCCATGGCGTATATTTCACAAATCGGCGAAAGCGAAGCAAGTGGTCTGCTGCAACAAGCCTATGAACTTGCCCGCGACCGCTCCGGGGGCCTCGCCAACATCATTCGCATCATGAGTCATGATGTCGACACACTTAACGCTTCGATGCAGTTTTACGTCAAATTGATGAAATCGCCGAATGCCCTTTCATCGCAACAAAAAGAAATGCTCGCCACGGTGGTCTCGGGCGCCAACGATTGCTATTACTGAACACTATCACATTCGCACGACTTCGGTCTGGAGTCAAACGACCAAACAGCCGCTGCAGCACTGACACACGATTATCGCAAGGCTCGACTAAACGCGGCGGATAAAACTCTTTGTGCATATGCAATCAAGCTCACACTAACTCCGCACGCCATGACCGCTAGCGATGTTACTCAACTACACGCTGCAGGATTCAGCGATGAACAAATCACAATTGCTGCCCAAGTTATCGCCTATTTCAATTACATTAATCGAATTGCCGAGGGTCTCGGAGTCGATCTTGAAGATTCCATGAGCGCCCCGATCGGGCAATGGCACGCTGACAAGGCTGATTTTCGCGACAGCTAGCGCCGACGCAATACAAACACAGCGTCACCTAGACGATCATCTAATGGTTGGGGCTCGTTGATGTCGTACCAATAATCATAGACCTCAATTAACTCAAACTCACTGACTTGGCTAAATAGCTCTTGAATCTGCGTAGCTGTATATAACCGCATTGGATATTCAGAACTGAGCTGCAGCGGATCACCTTGCTGCGTCTCGACGTCTTCAACGGTCATGTCAAATCGCAATACTTCCTGCCTATTTTCCCGCGATGCCTCGACGACGGTTAACTGCATTATCACTTTTGCTGAGTCATCTTCCGCTGCCCACGATTCCTCATCTTCCAAGTCAGCGTCAGGAGGCAATAAATGCATGCCAATAATGTAGAGGCCTGCTGGCCGAATACTCTCCGCCATGACTCCCAAATGTGCTAAAGCAGCTTGCTCGGTAAGCAAGTGCCGAAATGTACTGACTGTGTA
>DTSG01000299.1 GCA_012965455.1 Planctomycetaceae bacterium
CCCCCCCCGCCGATAACGGAACCTTCGCAACTGCTTTTGATGTAGTTGTGAGTCCCGTCAACGACAATCCTACTATCAATGCACTCGCTGACCTTGAACTCATGGAAAACGCCGCTCTACAAGTTGTTCAGCTCGCGGGAATATCCGCTGGGGGCGGAGAAACGCAAGAACTGCTTATTACCGCTACGAGCAGCAACTCTGTCTTAATGGCCAACCCTGTCGTGAACTACACCTCGGACAATGCCACGGGCACCATCAGTTTTTTGCCAATCGCCACTCAATCCGGCAGCACAACTATTACCGTCTCGGTCACCGATGCAGGCCTCGACGGTGACATCGCGACAGGCGGCGACAATGCTACCACAGCGATCACCTTCAACGTCACCGTCAACCCAATCAATGACCCGCCCACCATCGACGCACTTGCTGACCTCGGTTTGCTCGAAGACGCACCCACACAGGTGATTAACCTTGCCGGCATCACTGCTGGCACATCAGAATCACAACCACTGGCTGTCTCGGCAACGAGTAATAACCCTTCGCTGATTCCTAACCCGGACGTCACGTATACTTCAGCTAACGATACCGGATCACTCAGCTTCACACCTCTGACGGATCAGTTTGGTACAGCAACGATCACGGTAACCGTCATCGATGGTGGGCTCGATGGAAACCTCGCCACTACCGGCGATAACGGCTCCTCGGCAACTGCATTTGATGTAATTGTGAGCCCCGTAAACGACAATCCTACGATCAACGCAATCGCTGACCTTGAACTCGTGGAAAACGCCACGCAACAACTCGTTCAGCTTGCGGGAATTTCTGCCGGAGGCGGCGAAACGCAAGAACTGCTTATCACCGCCACGAGTAGCAACTCTGTCTTAATGGCCAACCCTGTCGTGAACTACACCTCGGACAATACCACTGGCACCATTACATTTCAACCGGTTACCAACACTGGCGGTCAAACAACCATCACTCTGAATGTGATCGATGCAGGACTTGACGGTGACATCGCCACGTCGGTCGATAATGGCATGACGTCAACTTCGTTTGTGGTGACCATCAGCGATACCAATGCCGCGCCAACAATCGATTCGATTTCGGACATCATAACCGTTGAAGATGGCGTTACACAACAAATATCCCTGACTGGAATTTCTGCTGGACCCAACGAAACGCAACCGCTACAAATCACAACCAGCAGCAACAACGCAACGTTGATTGCGGACCCACTCGTCACCTACATATCGGATCAAACCACTGGCATCCTAACTTTTACCCCACTCGCCAATCAATCCGGTAACGCAACGATCACCGTCCAAGTGACTGACGGCGGACTTGATGGCAACCTCGGCACAACCAATGACAATGCTAGTAAAACTACGGTTTTCCAGATAACCGTCACCGCGCTTAATGACGACCCGACTATCGACGCATTAGGAAATCTGACTATTAACGAAGACGCAATCGTGCAAACAGTTGCCCTCTCGGGAATATCTGCCGGCGGAGGCGAGTCACAACCGCTTGCAGTTACCGTATCGAGCAATAACACTGACCTCATTGGGCAACCGATTCTAAGTTATGCCTCGCCAGCTTCAACGGGCACTCTCCAATTCACGCCAGTGGCGAATCTAAGTGGCACAGCGACGATCACCGTTACCGTCACCGACGGAGGTCTTGATGCCAATCTAGCAACCGTCGACGATAACGCAGTTACAACCGAGTCTTTTGACATCGACGTCATCGCGGTTAATGATCCGCCGACCATTGATCCGGTCGACGACGTAACCGTTACGGAAGATTCGGCCACCTTTACGATAGATTTGACCGGCATCACTGCGGGACTTGGGGAAACGCAACCGTTGGCGGTGACTATCGAGAACGATAACGCTAATTTATTCTCGACCGTCACACTCGATTACCTCTCCGCCGACTCGACCGGCACCATTCATCTCACGCCAACGACCGGAGCGAGCGGGATCTCTACGTTTACATTGACGGTTACCGATGGCGGATTGGATAATGATCTGTCGACCACCGTAGATAATGCTGCCGTTTCCGAAGTATTTGATGTTTCCGTCACGCCGGCTTTCCCTTGGCACAACTACAATATCCCGTTGGATGTTAACGGCGATAGCGCAGTATCCCCAATCGATGTGTTGATAATTATTCAGGAAATCAATCGCAACGGTAGTTATGAATTGCCGACCCCTCGCAGTGCGATAGTTCCTCCCTTCTACGATGTAGATCGGGACGGATGGATTACACCAAGTGACGCTCTGCAAATCATTAACTATCTAAACTTCAACGAACACCAAGTCGCATTTAGCTTCGATTTTACGGATCTCAATGGATCGCCCATTTCGTCAGTGGAACTGGGTTCATTTTTCCTAGTCGGCTTGTACACAGAGGATCTCAGCCCGGTTCCTAACGGTGTCTATTCCGCTTATATCGATATGGTATATGATCCGAGTATGATGCGACTCGTTAGTGGACCTTCGTTTGTATCGCCTTTCGTCAACGGTCAATCAGGGTCCACATCTGAACTTGGAATCATCGACGAGTGGGGATCATTTGCAGGGCTACAACCCACTGGCAGCGGACGACAACTCGTGTCGACTGCCCAATTCCTAGCCACTGCCGCTGGCAGCAGTTTGGTTGGCAGTGGACGAGCCGACATTTCCCCCCTCCATGACGTTCATGTTTACGGCAGTAACACTACGGTCATTTCCGAGCTAATCGAATTTGGGAGTCTGACGATTTCTATCACCGATTCCGATTCAGAAGCAGAGGGTGAGGACCCATGGGAACCTGCTTATGCCGCTGAACTGGAAAGCACGTTAGATTTGCTCTTTAATAAATAGCGGCAGGCGAAACTCGCTGGATTATAACGATTGAATATAGTCGAATCTGGTTCGTGTTATTTCGTGCAAATTACTATTTCGTTTTGTGGTAAAATGCACGTACACAAATACGAATAAAGGATCCCACCTCCATGCGTTATCTTCTGCTTGCACTCTTACTCTTGGCACTACCCCAAACACTCACCTACGCCTCGGAACCGCCAGCTAAAT
>DTSG01000300.1 GCA_012965455.1 Planctomycetaceae bacterium
ATTGCTCCCAGAAGGGCACACCCCAACACTCCCATCTCTGCCGTGGCACTCATCGGCTCACCGCCTTCAACTGTTCCAGTATGGTTTCTCGCTTTTTCATATCAGTCTCAAATTTTAACTCGTGCCTCAACTTCTCTTCTCTGGCGTCCCTATCAGCGGTAGTCATCCACTCATCTGGATCATCGTTGTACCTGTCCTGATTGAACCACGTCGTCGGGTGCGGAATAAACTCTCGCTCCCTTTCCGCGGTAAGTTCGGCAAACAACTTGGTTCGGGCCAGAACCTTGTTGAAGTCCTTGGCTCTCTTTAGGGATTCCCTAATAGCTACCAACGCCTTCTTCTTGGCCACCTGACGTGGGTACTCCAAATAAATTACCTGAGCCTGACTCTCCAAATTCTCCCCTTGGGTTATCTTTGGGTTAGTATTGGGTTTGGGTGAACCGTGTTCACCACCTACAGGAACTGTGTTCACCACCTCTAGTGAAGCCCGTTCACCCCCTAGTGCAACCAGTTCACCACCAGTAAACATGAACCTGAAAATGTTCGAGTTGTTATCCCGCTTCTCAACCAGCTCCAAATGGCCGTCCTTTACCATGGTCTGAATAGCCATGATGGCTGCTCGCCGGGTGATCCTCGCTTTCGTGGCGGTGGTGCCGTAACTCATCCAGAACTTGTTGTCGTTCTGCCCGTTGACGGCGTCGGCTATGATTATGTGTACGATGAAAGTAGCCCCCTTGTAAGGACTATTTTCCAATACGTGACTGATTGCCTGTACACTCACGGTGAGGGGAATCAGGCCGGCCCGCTATGAACCATGCATACTGCCCCTGTGGATGGGGACTTGAACGTGGGCCAGCCTGAAATCATTTCTTTTCCTCATCATATTCGCCAAGGTTCGTGGTAAACCCACGCCCCAAGTTGAACTCCTCCATGATTTTGTACCCTGCCGTATTACCCAGCAACTTATTAAGCTGCTTATACAGGTTTTTGGATTGGGTTGGGTCGGCCATTCGGGCACAAAGCCCGAGCGATAAGCCTATCGCTGCTTGGGACACAAACTTGTCTCCCAGCCTCATATCCGATTGTTCCAGCCCAATCATCACAGAGTTATTGTTGGCTGCAGCCGCCACAATGGCGAGTGCGTTAAACTTGTCCTTCAGCTTTTTGCTCTTCAGCGCGCTCAGGACCAGTTCGTCCGTCAGGTCTATTTGGTTTTTCATCAGTCAGTTTATCAGCGAGCCACATTTTAATAACCTCAAGCTCGCTAATTAAATTCTCGGACGAAAGCTGTGGCAGCCTGTTCTGGATGTCAACCAGTCCGGCAAATGCCATTCGGAGCGTGTCGATTAAATCAGCTCTTCCCGCAGCGTCCGTATTTTGTTCTTCAGTATCCATTTCCGCCTTTCCTCGTAGTCCATACGGTTAAAATAATCCATACAAATGGCCTCAGACAGTTTTTTGGGCAAGGAAATTTCAGAAAATATTTCGCGTTGCCTTTCCACGTTAAACCCTGTGGCGATCTTTAACTTAGTTCTCATTGTAAAAAAAAAGAGGCCGTGGTGTTTCTATGGGCAGCTAACCCACTTCTGGAACCAAACCTTGCCCGTTCGCAGTTCTCCTGCGACACCATGCCACGGCCCCCAGTACTACTACCATGTAACGAACACCCGCACTCACGGGGTCGAATTGTTTAGGTGATCCCCGCGCAGCATACGAAACCAATCGTTTGCCGGCATGGCCACAATCCAATCATAATAATCTCGATGCAGGGGGCAGACGGCCAAACGCCCAACGGCCCTGTCCTTTTCTGCCTGTGCTATTGCACTCCACACGTTGATCCGCTTTCCTGACTTAACCTCAAAATGGATTCTCTCAAGTTCGGGGTCGCCTGTTGCTATGTCCGGGCTGTCTGGCCCACCGGAAAACTGGCAGCCCCTTGTCGTCAGGGTGTAGCCTTCTTGCCGGCAGTAGGATGCCCAAGCTCTTTCATTTCTAGCGCCCTTGTCCCTTGAGTTAGTCATTAGAACCCGAGGTCGTCTTTGTCTTCCTTGTCTTCCTTGTCCTTCTTCCCCTCGGAGATGAACTTGTAGTTTTCCATCGTGACAACAAGCTTGCTACGCTTGTCCCCGTTGGACTCCCAAGACTCCAAGGTAAGTCGCCCTTCGATAAAAAGAGGTGACCCCTTCTTGAGGTACTGGGCGATCTGTTCCCCCTGCACCCCCCACGCCTTGATGTCGATGAAGGTTGCCTCTTCTTTTTTTTCGTTGCCAGACTTGAACACCCGGTTGGTTGCGAACCCGAGGTTCGTGACCGAGTTTCCACTTGGCAGTTCTTTCAGTTCCGGGTCACGCGTTAAGCGCCCCGCCAGCATTACTTTATTTAGGTTCATTGCTTTTGCTTTCGTTTTCTTTGCTTTCCACCAGCGCAATCGAATCTTTTGCGCGAGTGATAAGATTCTCTACCGGGAGGTCCTCCGTATAATCCTTCTCCCAAACTTCTCTGAGCTTGTTTAAGTTAAGGGTACAGGCCGAGAAGAACCTGTCGGTCCCGATTCTCTGCCCCAGCTTTCGCCAAGCCTCAGTAGCGTCTAGGGACTCCCTACCCTTGCGGGTCTGAAGCCTCCACCCATCAAGCGGCTTGCCGTCGCCAAGGTGTTCCTTTGCTGCCTTTTCCACGGCGTCACACCAAGCCCTGATACCCTTGGTTTTAAGCAGGGCCGCAGCTAGTTCCTCTGGTTTGTTTAGGTCGTATTTCATGTCTTTGTCAAAGTCCAACAGGGCTGAACAGGTGAGCGTGTGGCGGCACCACTTGCAGTATGTACACGAAACCGGGCCGACTTTTGGGTCGGTGTGCCTCTGGATGATTCCCTCAACCGACGCTTTGGCCTCCTCCAAGGTGATTTTGTAGTAACGGTGGTACTGGGCATCGACATATAGTTCATGCCCCCCACATGAAGTCCCGGAACTCCTTTTCCATAATGGGCAGAGCATAGCCGGCAAGTTGCGCCCTATACCCGGGCAATGGGAGTATCCCGCCTGATTTCAAGTCAAAAACGTGCTCACCGCAGACAAGGTCAG
>DTSG01000301.1 GCA_012965455.1 Planctomycetaceae bacterium
CGGTGGTTTCCTTGACCGCCTGTTCCGATATTTTAAATCCAACATCCAATCGCCGATTTTGAGTATCCAATACGCGATTGGGCATGACGATACCGCCATTGCGGAACTTTGGATGCAAGGCACAGCAGAATCCGGCCGAGACAATCCACGGCGGTTGATACAGATTGATCACAGCGGTCGTCGCTCGCGCGATAGATCGCCAAGAATCCCCGGCTTCGACAACAACAACATCAAGTCCATTCCAATTCCCCGTATGTTCGACAAACCCAGCGCATTGGACGCTGACAATCTTTTCCAATTGGTCTAGCACACCCGTTGCTTCAATGTGACTCGCGAACACAATGGCGATTTCACAATTGGCGATTTCTCGATCGTCCGTCACTTGCTGCAAGTTTTGCGTCTGCTCACTAACAGCTGATTCCACTTTATCGCGCACCGCCTGCCCAGCAGTGGAGCGAAGATAATTCGAAACTAGGTAGCGAACAAGCACTTCGTGGTTTTCCTTACAGACAATGTTTATTGATTACAGCGGAACAGTTGCCCAAAAGCTGGGTCGATCTGTAGTTCAGTTTCCACCGAGATCACGCCCGCTGGCAAAAGTTGCTTGTTAAACAAATCGCGCGTGACATAACTATCGTAACCATAGGTTGAACGATATCGCTTGATTTCCTCCCAGCTAACATAAATATAATCCACATTTAACTCGGCCAGTGCCCCACGCTGAGCTGTGGGCGTCTTACCATCAATTACACCCTGCAATACATCCGGATCGAAGCACGTTGCATAGATCGTTTGCGGCGTTAAGTCAAACGGCTCAGCATCCCCGACTAGCAGCACAACATCATCACCAGTTAACTTTGCGTTTAGAAACCGATGGACTTTCTCAGTCGTCGTTTCCGAAAGTGCGGGTCCATGTCGTAGCAGATCTAACTTCACTAAAACACGACTGTCATTCTCCATTCCCGCACCGAGATACATAAATCCATAGAGTGATAGCCCAATACATACACCCCAAAACAGCTTCGAATTGGAAAACAAACGCTCTAATGTTACACCTGCTAAAACCGCAGACAAAGGAATCAACGGTACTAAGAATCGTTCCAAATGGTGTGTGGCAAACCACCAAGCCAGTACTGCAAACACTAAATACAACGCCAGCGGCAGCAGACGCCGATCGGTGTACATCACTAGGCACGACAACACCAACAACCCCATCAACAACGGACTTTGCCGTGAGCTCGCATATCCAATCTTGCGGATATGTTCTCCTAATGAATCACTTGCTGGAACCTGATGGGCTCGATCCCAACGCTGGTCTAGTTCCACGTCCCGCTCCGCATTTACAAACAACGTGCTTAGCAACGGATAGGTCGGATTACCCGTCAAGGCTGCGTTTTTTATGAGCCAAGGGCTAAACACTATCGTCGCCCCAATGGTGAATACAACTGCGAAAATCCAAACTGTTTGCCCAGAACTCGCATCGTCATTTGCCTCACTGGCTGTAGATACCTCTACATGGTTGCCACGTGTTTTAGCGACCCACAACGTCCACACCAGAAGTGGAAGGATTGCAAAGACGACACCCGTATATTTGGTAGCAGCCGCGCTGCCCGCAAACACTCCTGCGAGTAACACGTGTCGCAACGGGTTCTTGGAATTTTGAGCATTAAGAATTGCGAGTACGCTGGTGACGATGAAGCAACCAAGCGCAACTTCATTGAGGCCGGTTGTTGCGACATATCCAATCCAAGGGCAACTTACCACCAGAATCGCGGCGGCCCAGCCACTACGCTGGTGGCCGAACTTGCGAGCAATCGCCATTACGGCCAAAGCAGCAAAGAACACATAAAACGACATCATGGTTTTACCGATCAACGCGCCGCTATACCAACTCTCTGCACCACTGCCCAGCGCCATCGGTGGGATCAAGATCAATTCACTTGCCAATGGCATATTGCCATAGACGTTATGCGGTAAGTAATCGATTTGTCCGTTACGATACCATTCAGCGGGAACTTGCATATGATACTCACGAACATCAAATTCCCAGGGCGGCAGAATTGCTCCGGCCACGATCAAACCAAACGGAAGAAGAATTAACCATGCTTGTCGCGGTGGCTTAAGACGAGCAACGAATTGCTGTGCCCTCGCCCGCACAGACATCGGTGTTCGACAGTGGTATAACTCGTAGACCAACGCCAGTACGACGGGCACAACATACAGTGTTTTAACTCGCAGGCCTCCCGCCAAGCCGATCAACAGCACATATAACGACACGGCAGACATGCCCACCGCAAAAGAATAAACGGACGACTCGAGAGTGTTCGTTGGCACAATCCTCAGCAGTCGCAATAGACTGTGGCCGATCAGCAGGACGGCTCCGAGTAATAACAATGCTCCAGCTAAGATCGGAAGTCGGTCTAAGATGCCAATCCGATTGCTATCAGATTCAAACCATTCGGCAACCATTAAATCCGGCACAATCAATCGTACCCAGGGAATGTGATGTGCCGCCACAGGTTGCCCACCCTCGGCTGCTGGACTATTGACCGCCGCCTCTGATGATGAGTTGGTCGTGTCAGATGCGGCCAGTGAAAACAACATAAAATATGCGAGCACAGCGCAGATCCGTACCCAAACTGGGATTCGGTGAATTAGGTCCGTCTTTTCCGATTCGTTGCTCATATTACTTTTGGTTAATCAATGTTTATGCATTTTACGAATGCTGGCGGTGTCGGGAAAATGTGATTCGTCGTGGTGATGTTATGGCTCTACTATAACCGTCATAACCCTAAAAACGAGTGCTCTATCTGTTTTAAGTATCGGTTCAAATGGAGGTTTTATTCGTTTTTTGGTGCTCAGCAGTGCACAAGTTCTATAGTTCGTTGTCGCATGATAAAGTTTTTCGATTAGGTAAGCTTCACCGGTTAAGAGACAGCTATCTATTAGCAGACCTTCACCAATACCCACAACACATTCTCAACTTGCATAGTAGACCAAGACAATGAGCCAAGCTAAACTCGCTGGAATCTTCACTCCCAACATTGTATGCCTTGATGCCCAAGGTAATATTAACGAGCGCGAAACACGGCGTTACGTCGATTGGTTGATCGACAACGGTGTACAGGGACTCTATCCAAACGGATCGACAGGGGAATTCACACGTTTTACTGCCGCAGAGCGGCAGCGGACAATCGAGATTATCGCGGACCAGGTAAACGGACGCGTGCCAATTTTAGCGGGGGCAGCTGAAGCAAATTCGCGCGAGACGATTCAAGCATGCGAGCGCTATCACGAATTAGGAGCCACGGCGGTGGCCATCGTAGCACCGTTCTATTATCAGATTGGGTCTGAAGCGGTGTATACATACTTCAAAGAGATTGCTGACAATTCTCCGATCGATGTAACGTTATACAACATCCCCCTATTTGCTTCACCGATCGACGTCGATACAGTGGCGCGGTTAGCGGATGATTGTGAGCGCGTCATCGGCATTAAAGATTCATCGGGCGACCTCCCACAAATGATGCGTATGATATCCCGTATTCGTCCCAACCGTCCCGAATTTTCCTTCCTGACTGGCTGGGATCCAATTTTAGTACCAATGCTGTGGGCAGGTGCCGATGGTGGAACGAACGCATCGAGTGGAGTCGTACCTGAGTTGACGAGCAAGATTTATCAGCTCGCATCTACCGGCGAGTGGGATCTAGCGCGCGACCTTCAATTTCGTTTACTACGGTTGTTTGATGCGATGATTCTCAACAGCGAGTTCCCTGAGGGGTTCCGCGAAGCGATCAAGCTCCGGGGTTTTGACACGGGTACCGGGCGACAACCTCAAGGTCCTGTACTGACTGCCAAGTTGCAGGAACTCAACCGCGACTTGTCTACGCTATTACACGAGGAAGGATTCACACAAGCAGTCAACGCCGGGTCAACACCCAGTGCTGCTCCGATCGCCAATGACAACATCGATACGATTGTCCAAGGCGTCCTAGCCGAACTATCTCGCCGCGGATTAGCTCAATAGTTGACCTAGGTTGATAGGCAATCCGTTTTCTAGCACGGGTCGGCACGAGGCAACCTGCTACCGAAGTTTACCCCAATTACTATTGACGTAGATTGTCAATCTTGGCAAAATTCGTCGAAGTTGGCAGGCTTGGTAACTTTCAATGACTTTGGAAAACCAGGTGGTGTCAAGGAAATGCGGTGAAATCGTAGATTAGTCGAGCTAGATAGGTAAGACTAACCACGTAACTAGCATAACAAACATTACAACAGCATAAATTTCGTTCAGGAGGGACGGTACGTGTCACTCACATCAAAAACTGTGTTCACAACAGGTGAAGCTGCAAAGATTTGTAAAGTCAGTCAACAAACCATCATTCGTTGTTTTGACAACGGGTCGCTCAATGGATTTCGAGTGCCCGGTAGTCGATTCCGCCGCATCCCGCGCGAAATGCTATTCTCCTTTATGAAGGAAAATGGGATACCAACCGATGCCTTCGAAAGTGGTAATAAAAAAGTACTCGTCGTCGATGACGATCTAGAGTTGGTAGAACTGCTAGTCGATGTCTTTGAACGCGACGGACGTTTCGACGTAAAAACTGCCAATAACGGATTTGACGCCGGCATGGCTGTTCGTGAATTTCGACCAGATCTTGTCGTGCTAGACGTCATGCTGCCGGATATCAATGGTAAAGAAGTTTGTGTGCGAGTACGCAGCGATGAAACACTTGAAGCCGTAAAAATTATCTGTATTTCGGGGATGGTCGAGCAAGACAAAATTGCTGAACTAACCGCCGCCGGTGCAGACGACTTTATGCACAAACCATTCACCGTAGATCGCTTGCTTGACCGAGCGTGTGATTTGTTGGAAATGGAACGTGCGCAGACCAGCTAGTTGAAACCATGTTTTAACTTCGAAGGTCGACAATCAACTCAAGCTAAACGCGTATCGTTAACCTGCGATGCGCGTTTTTTTATTCATCTTCGCTATCCACACTATGCAAACTTGGCCCACCATCACGATCCAACATCGACGACTGGCTCTGCCACAAGTTGCCAAGACTCTTAATCGGTATGTGACCGGCGTTATTAAATTAAACCCGCCAGAACGCACCGCTCAACTGCTTAAACTTTTCGCCGACGATCCCTTCTTTACTACTTGGGTATATGCCCTTGCCGCAGCCCGAGGGCAACATCCTAGTGATCTTTCTGAGCTCGTTGAATGGATGAACGATGCGGGGCAAACGTACATTGCGGACCTCGACCCAGACCTTGTCGGTGAACTCCAACCACCAGACGCTGCAGACAGTATTACTTTAATCACTGCAATTGTCGCTAACAGTCGCAATGCCGATCATGATCTGGTAGCTGAATTAGCCGCTTGCGATTTTGCCAAACTGCCAGCAACCGTCGACGCAGAAATCCACGATGCGCTAACTCAACTTGCTGCACCACCAACGGAACAAGATGGACCTCAGTTGGATTTTTCCGACCTACAAAAAGTACTGCGCTGGGACACCATGGAAGATTCGTTCCAACAACAACTGCACACCCAAAAGATGCTCGCCATCAAAAACTTCGCCTATGGTGCGAGCCACGAAATTAACAACCCGCTAGCGAATATCTCAACACGTGGACAAGCACTGCTGTACGATGAGACAGATTCGGACAGACAACGATCACTCAGTACAATCGTCGCTCAAGCTTTTCGAGCAAATGCCATGATTGCGGATCTGATGTTGTTCGCCCACCCGCCGACAATGAAACTCGAACGCCAAAACCTGCAGGAAATTTTCCAACGCAGTGTTGAGGAAATGGCACTTCAGTTGGAAGCCAATAACATCCAGACGGAATTAACTGGTGACTCGAACATCCATGTAGTCGGTGACACCAATGGTTTATTTGAAATGTTCAAGGCCCTACTTCAGAACTGCGCCGATGCCATGGAATCGGGTAACATCACTATTGGCTGGACAACACAACTCGACCAAGTACGCATCGAAATCGCTGATAATGGGCCCGGCATTGCCACCGATATTCTACCGGTGATCTTTGATCCATTTTTCTCGGGTCGTGAAGCGGGGCGTGGTCTAGGATTTGGACTATCCAAGGCTTGGCGAATCGCACAAATCCACCATGGTTCTATTGAAGTTAAGAACCTCACAGGTGACAGTGCAAATCCTACGGGAATCTGTGTAACGGTTCACCTCCCCGAGAGCCGTGAATCCTGAGGTGGCATATCCAAAACAGGATGTGCGCTTCATAATATTGCTATGAATTCTTCTACTTACCAATACGATGTAATTGTAGTTGGCGCGGGTCACGCTGGCACAGAAGCAGCGGCAGCGGCAGCACGAGCCGGCGCTAACGTCGCGCTGCTAACTACTAATCTCGATACAGTCGGGCAAATGAGCTGTAACCCTGCCATCGGCGGTGTTGGTAAAGGGCAAATCGTACGCGAAATCGATGCCCTCGGCGGCCTCATGGGATTGGCCATCGATAAAACCGCACTACAGTTTCGCATGCTCAATCGCCGTAAAGGCCCCGCAATGCATAGCCCCCGTGCGCAGGCTGACAAGAAACTGTATCAGCAAGAAATCAAGCAACTCATTGAGCAACAGGCTGGACTAACGCTGCGACAAGAAATGGTCGAGGATATTCTCACTGAAAAGGTTGCTGAGCGAGTGGTTGTACGAGGTGTCCGAGTAACAGGTGATGCTGTCTATTATGCTCCTCGTCTAATTCTGACGACCGGCACCTTTCTCTCCGCATTGATGCACACCGGTGAATCCCAAACCGCAGGTGGCCGCGCCGGTGAAGGGACAAGCAGCGGCATCAGCAGTGCTTTGAACGAAGCGGGATTTCGACTCGAACGATTCAAAACAGGCACGCCACCGCGAATCAATGCTCGCACCGTCGACTTTTCCCAAACCGAGATTCAACCGGGTGATGACGATCCTCAACCGTTTTCATTTTTAACCAAACAACTCACGCAAGAACAACTGCC
Source organism: Planctomycetaceae bacterium (assembly GCA_012965455.1). GTDB lineage: Bacteria > Planctomycetota > Planctomycetia > Pirellulales > Pirellulaceae > UBA721. The sequence continues at coordinate 7,013 of DTSG01000301.1, forward strand.
CTGTTGGATTGCGCATACCAATGAGGCAGTGCATGATCTTATCAAAGCAAATCTAGATCGAGCACCCATGTACAACGGCCAAATCGATTCGGGTGGCCCTCGATATTGCCCATCGATCGAAGATAAAGTCGTTCGCTTTGCTGACAAATCAAGCCACCAACTGTTTCTTGAGCCCGAAGGTTATGAAACCGAAGAGATCTACGTAAACGGCATTTCAACTAGCTTGCCACGCGACGTTCAGGACGCCATGTTTCGGCTAATTCCGGGACTCGAAAACGCTCAGATTATGCGTTATGGCTATGCCGTCGAATATGACTTCGCTCCGCCAGATCAGCTGCGTCCAACGTTGGAAACCAAATTTATTGATGGACTGTATTTTGCTGGTCAAATCAATGGCACCACTGGGTATGAAGAAGCCGGAGCACAGGGATTGATTGCTGGGGCTAATGCAGCGTTGGCTGAAAAGAGCGAAGATCCGTTAATTATCGGTCGCGACCAAGCTTACATCGGCGTGTTAATTGATGACTTAGTAACGTGCGGCGTAGACGAACCGTATCGCATGTTCACTTCGCGAGCAGAGTATCGGTTGATGCTGCGGCAAGACAACGCTGACCGCCGTTTAACTCCATTAGGATTTGAAAAAGGTCTCGTCGGCCAACAGCGTTTAGACCAACTACAGCAAAAAGAAGAACACATTAAATTAACACTGGCAGCATTAGAAGCAAAATCGCTTGGTCAGGGGACATTGAGTAAGTACTTGAAACGTCCCGAGACAAAATGGGATGAAATTTTGGAGCACTTACCAGAATTGTCTGAGACGTCTGACGCCGTTGTGGAGCAGGTCGTCCATGACGTGAAGTACTCGGGCTATATTGCTCGCCAACAGCTTGAAATTGATCGGCAACAGCGACTGCAAGATAAAAAGATACCCGACGATTTTGATTACGATGGTATCGGCCATTTACGTACCGAAGCCCGTCAGAAGTTAACGAAAATCCGCCCCGTTAGCATCGCTCAAGCTTCCCGCATCAGCGGTATCACACCTGCCGACATGGCACTGGTCCTAGCCCACCTGCGATCATAGTCATCCGTGGGTCAAATTTAGCCCCCACTCGTGGAAAGACAGCACCGCTTGAGCTATTCATCCGTGGCACCACCTAGCGTGACCGATATTTTATATTTGTTTTGCAGGTGAGCGTGTGCAGTACTCGCATAGGACGCCTTGGGAAACTTCTTACAACACGACTGAAATGCCTTGATCGCCAATTCACGAGCTGTCATTTCCTCATAAGTGTACCCAATCTGCAGTTGAGCCCAAGGAGCCAAACCTTCGTGGCCATTTAATATCTGACCATATAGAATCAAGGCTTCTTTGTGTTGTTTCAACGCTCGGTGGCAAGCGGCCATTTGCTTATAATTTTCCGGAAAGTTCTCGCATTGTCGGTAGGTACCAATCGCTTCCTTGAGTTGATTCGACTCGTGCTGAGTGGTTGCTAACGCCCATATCCATTTCTGAAAATTGGCCACGTCGGTCTTCACCAAAGCTTGATACCCTTGAATAGCCTGAGGGTACTTTCGAAACTGTCGATATGTTGCTGCTTCTGCACCTCTCCAAGTTGCACCGTTTTCCGCATCGATTCCCGCTAACTGCTTATACACAACGACTGCTTCATCAGGTTTCAATTCCGAGCGAAAACTCTGGGCGACCTTGGACAACCCCGCGACTTTATCCTTGAATTGACGATAGATCGTCCGCGACTGCTCAAATCGCTTCTGTGACCCATGATAATCCGCGATGCTCGACAACAAATCATCTCGGTTGCCAAACACTCCCAACATCGTGCGGTAGGCAGCCAAGATTTCCTTATCGCGTCGCGTATATTTCTGCACTTCGAGCATTTGATTCCATTGGCCCAGCGCTTTGGCAGTCAACTGTTCGGTCGACAAATCTGTTTCAATATTCTTCCGTAGAAATCCAATGGTTTGATCGGCAACCTTATAACCCACACTCTGAGTCTCAACTACGGCAACCAAGTCACCAATTGGAGCGCGACTATAATAATAGACATAATGAAAAAGTCGATCGTCTTTATAGTTGGTTTCAAGACATTCAAGCCCGCTCGCAAACACGCCATTTCTAAAATAATACACGGCAAGTGAATTAGCCGCTGTGGCACATGTGCTTTGTATCAATGCAGTGCGCGGAATATCGAATGCCATCCGTTTCCAGATTTTCACCAAGCTTGTTTCGTCTTTTTCTCTGATGGCAATCTCTGCTAATCCAGCTAACGAGTATACTGCTACCGCATTCTTGGGGTAATCTGAAATCGTTTGCTGATATGCTTTCTTCCCACTTGGAACACGACCGATCGCGACATACGTTTTTCCAATGAGGTACGATGCTTTGGCTGCGTCCGCTGATTCTGGCCAATAGTCGATAACCGATTGAAATCCTTCCTTAATTGCAGTGTTCTGTTTACGAAGTTGATTGAGACACAGGCTCCACTTTAGTTGAGCAAACGAGGCAGCATCACTTACCTCATACAACGACAAGTATTTTTCATACTCACTCATCGCAACATCAAACTTTTTTTCCTTATAGTATTTCTCCGCAATGTTCATCTGATAGCGTTCAACTTCGCGCATTTTCGCCCACCGCTCGAGCGACATTTCATCCAACTTTGTCTGTGCGTGAAGTACCTGCAAGTCCATCGTGAGGACGACCACCATTGCCAACATCGAAAGTAGTAACCATTTCTTTCTATAACTCATTAGTCTTCTCCATTCGATTTTTGTTGAGCAATTCGCCAACGCGAATGTCCCACATGTGCATAGTTAATAATGTTCGCACCCAAACGGTAACTGCTGTTCCATATTTCAGCAGACACACCTGCATGTCCATCTGCCCAAGCATCACCAATATCACCTGGGTGATAATAGCATATCCAGCGACCATCTTTAAACCAACCTAAAGCTTGCACACCACCATGTGGCGCTACGATCGGTACTTTCGGAATTTGATACGGTTTCATATGAATGTCATCGTCGGCTGGGATACGTACTGGTTTCACATCGCCGGCAATTCGTTGCATCATCGCTAGAAACTGATTATGAAAATGCCGACTGCCACCATTGTCTCCAAAGATCATGCCGTGCTTATCGAAAATGTACTCTCTGAGGATCTTGATGTCATTGTTCCCGAGGGAAATACTCTTTTGGCCTGTTATATAAAGTAGTGGTGGACAACGCACCTTATCAAACGCTTGCAGTTGGCTCGGCGTCACTGCCTTGGATTGTTTAGCCACTTTCTGCCCAGTCAATTCGGTGTATTTGACCAACATATTCATATCACCGCCAATTCCGAAATCTTGGTTCCAATCACCACCGGCATACTCAAGCCGAAAAAATCCGACCGATCCTTTATTGGTTCCTCCGGCAAATCCGGCGCCTTCACCTTCCCCATCGCCAATATTGTATTGGTGCGCAGTAACTTCGCTGAGCTCCAATTTAACTTCATCGATCTCCGGCGCGTTGTAATAGATGGCGCTAAAGGGATTTAGAATAAACTTCTTGCGGATAATCTTCTGAATCTTGACGACCTGTTGGACGGTTTCCGTAACTCCACCACCGGCTGGTAAATCGTAATACTGCGTACACCCACGAAACTGGCTCAGAATCATGCACACCAGAAAAAAAGTGACGCAATAACTAACAAAACTGCTCAGCGATTGATTCAGTCGTGGAGCTTTCTGGCCGTAGTACCATGCTTGCGGGTCGAGTGGGTTCCAAATCTTAGTCTGAGATTTTTTGTCTCTCGTTTTCACGAGCGATTCATGCCGCAGTGTGGCTTGCAGATTAAACGCGTGGCGACGTTCTGCTTCGAGACGCTGCGATATTCGCTCAATGCCCCAGACGACCCACATCAAACCCGCTATGAAA
>DTSG01000302.1 GCA_012965455.1 Planctomycetaceae bacterium
AAATAAACTGTTGGATGGCATCGACGGACGAATCTTTGGTTGGTACCGGGAGATTGGCTTGCGTTGCGACAGCTTGTAGAAGATTAGGCGCTTGTGCGGTCGGGACATTGCCAGTTCCTTGGTTTGTAGCGTTGGCGTTGGGATTTGTTGGAACCGTTAATGGTTCGACGTCATGGTCGTGGTCATGGTCGTGGTCATGATCATGATCATTGCTATCAACCACCTGGAATTTAGACTCAGGTGACTGTGCTGTTTCCTCGTCGCCAGAGCAACCAATGATGAAAACGGAAGCTAGTAACAACAGCGCAGTTTGGCGTAGGCACAGTGATGTTGTATTGAGGATAGCCATAAGTGAATTACTTTCTTAATTGTTGATCTCAAACGATATTCAATTGTATTAATTGTACTACGGATGACATTATAGGTAGTTCACACGTTCAATAACATGTTATTTTTCTAACTGGCGGATAACTTCTATCAGCGTCCGAACCATGACACCGCTCGCTCCACCGTCGACCCATTTTTTGGGCGAGTCCGCGAAGGCGGGACCAGCAATGTCCATATGTGTCCAAGAGACTTCCGAGACGAATTCTTCGAGAAATTTTCCGGCGGTAATCGCGCCACCCCAACGTCCGGCACCGATATTACGCAGGTCAGCAACTTTGCTTTGTAGTTCGCTGCCAAACTCTTTGAACATCGGAAGTTGCCAGACTTGCTCGCCGGTAGTAGCTGCCGCACGAGTTAAATCATCACACCAATCTTGATCATTTGTCATGAAGCCTGTGACATTTAATCCCAGGGCAATGCAGCAAGCGCCGGTTAGAGTGGCAAGATCGATCATATGCGCTGGTTTTTGCCCAACTGCGACATCCAATACATCGGCTAACACAAGTCGACCTTCGGCATCAGTATTGAGCACTTCGATTGTCTTGCCATTGCGAGCCGTAATGACATCGCCGAGTCGATAGGCATTTGAACTCACCATATTCTCAACGAGCCCGACAAGTCCGATGACATGGCAAGGTAGTTTCAGTTGGGAGATAGCTTGCATCGTGCCAACGACAGTTGCCGCACCTCCCATATCACACTTCATGGTTTTTTGACCATCTGATGGTTTTAGCGATAAGCCACCGCTGTCATAGGTAACTCCTTTGCCCACCAATGCAAGTTGCGGGTCGGCGACATCCGCTCCACGATACCGCATAATTACGAGTCGAGCTTCTCGAGCAGATCCTTGAGCTACGGCCAGCAGTGACCCGCACTTTTCTTCAGTTAACTTGGCTGCATCCCAGACCTCAATTTCTAGCGAGGTGGTTTCTCCTAGACTTTGGATTTGTTCGGCGAAAGTTTCTGGGTACACCATGTTAGGGGGACCGTTGACTAGGTCACGGGTTAAGTTAATGCCTTGGGAGATGATCACGCCATTTTCAACGGTCGCTGCGTCGCTAGTCGCCCAGAGAATATTATCCGGTGTGAAGAGATCGCGTTTGCTACGGCAGATATCCTGACCGTGACAACCAATAAGACTACCGCTGACCGCTGTTTCTAGCGCCGCGGCATCACATTCGGGGAAATAATAGGCAACGGTGTTGCGTTGTTTAACTGCCAGTGTCTTGGCAGCAGCACCGGCGGCTTTGAAATACGAGATATTTTCAGGTGAGTCACAACTACCGAGACCGACGAGCATTACTACCGGAGCTTTGATTCCGCTAGGCGCTAGCCAAGATGTTGTAACTCCAACTTTTAAGCTAGCCTCATTGGCGTCAATCATGCGCTGTAGAGCACCGTCAGTTTGTGTATTTAACTCTTGGGCAGGTCCGGATAGTTCGCTGCCGCCAAGGGCAACAACAATGGCGTCGACGTCGATTAAATGAAGTGGTTCTTGCGTGATTGCAGTTGCCATGGTGTCAAAATCCTCGTATTGATAGCGTAATGTGTATGTGATTATTTATTGAAAGGCAGTTAGCAGGCTTTATTTTAGCGTGAAGTATTTCGCATGCGAGTACCCTCTGGGTAGAATCAGAGGTTCGGGCATCGCGTCATATTTCGTCGTTAATTCCCTTGGCGCTGGTAGGATACTATGAATGCAGTAGCGGCCGATTGATGACTAGCAATGTGTGATAAGAGATCCGATGGCAGTGAATAGCCTTGAAAAATGTGTCCGTGAATTGGAGTCGCAAGGCTTCTTGTTACGGTATGAGCATGTAGCCGACCCCTATCTAGAGATGGCTGAGATTCAGCGGCGCGTGTTTGCCAACAACGGACCGGCAATCCTGTTTACCAATGTAAAAGATTGTCAGTTTCCCGTTGTCTCCAATCTATTTGGAACTCTAGAACGCAGCCAATTCATTTTCCGCAATTCACTTGATCAGGTTCGCCGTTTGGTTCAAGCAAAGGTGGACCCGAGCCAAATTTTACGGCGGCCGTGGCGGCATGTAGGGTTGGCTCGACAAGCGTTGAAGATGATTCCCAAACGCTGTTCCCGCGGTGCGGTATTAAAGCACCGTTGCGAATTGAGTGACTTACCGCAAATTCAGAGTTGGCCTCGTGATGGTGGCCCGTTTATTACACTGCCTCAAGTCTTTTCGCAGCATCCAGAACAGGTTGGATTGTTGCAGTCGAATTTAGGGATGTATCGAGTGCAACTGGCAGGCGGCGACTATCTTGCAAATCAAGTTGGATTGCATTATCAGATTCATCGAGGGATTGGAGTACATCAGCAAGCCGCAAAGGACTTGGGTAAACCACTGAAAATAAATATTTTTGTAGGTGGCAGCCCGGCGATGACAGTGGCTGCGGTGATGCCGCTGCCCGAGGGTATGAGTGAATTAACATTTGCCGGTGTGCTCAATGGTGAACGGATCAATATGATCTGTCAGACAGGTGAGTTACCAATATATGCAGATGCAGACTTTTGTATCCAAGGCGAGATTATTCCAGACGAGTTAAAGCCAGAAGGTCCGTTTGGTGATCACTTAGGGTATTACAGTTTGATACATGACTTTCCAGTAATGCGGGTAACCAACGTATTTCATCG
>DTSG01000303.1 GCA_012965455.1 Planctomycetaceae bacterium
GAACTTGTCAACGCCCTGAACCACGCTGTAGATATCGTACATCCCGCCTGAATTCGCGCACGAACCCATGGAAATCACCCATCGAGGCTCCATGAGCTGGTCGTATAGATACTGGACGACCGGTGCCATTTTACGGAATACGGTGCCAGAGATCACGATAAGATCAGCCTGCCGCGGGGTTGCCCTGATCACTTCGGACCCGAAACGGGCAATGTCGTGACGGCTGGTAAAGGCCGTGGCCATTTCAACGTAGCAGCACGAAAGACCGAAATTAAAAGGCCAGACGGAATTCGATCGACTCCAGGCAACCAAGTCCTTCAGACGGGCCATGAAAAAGTTTTCCTTTATCGCTTCTTCATAGGATCGCCCTCCTGGCATTGGGCTCGCATCCTCATTCGCCTTGGTAAGATTCCAACTCATCGTCTACGTAACCCTTCTTGTCGTTTCTGGCGGGCCGTCCGCCATTCAAGTGCGCCGATGCGCCACAAGTAAATCAGGGCCACCACAAGCACGCCGACGAAAACCGAGATTTCAATGAAACCCGCCCAACCAGCCTCGCGAAATGCAATCGCCCAGGCAAAAAGAAAAACTGCTTCGAGATCGAAGATCACGAAGAAGATCGCAATCAAATAGAAGGGCACCGCATATCGTATCTGGGACGTGCCAACGGGGACAATGCCCGACTCGAACGGCTCGCCCACACTCCGACCTTTTTGTCCGAGCAGATACGATCCTCCCAGCATCACTGCAACGATACCGACAACCGCGGCGGCGTAATAGATCAGTGGCAACAACGTTTCGATCTGACTTACTGTTTGGACCAAGGATATCCCCTATTAAAACCGCGAATTAAGTTACCGTGTTAGAGAGGACAATGCAACAAGGAGAACCTCAAAACCAGCGGTTCTCATTCGTCCGGAAAGATCGAGGTTAGTTACACCTATGATAATCAAATAAAATTTCAATAATCGAGTGGATATCAGTCATCATACCAATCAAAGAACAAAGTTTAAGTGCCCCTGCAAAACGATTGCCCTTGAGATGAAGAACAGAAGACGAAGAGAAAACTATGAGCAGATGACCACGGAGAAATCACTCTCCTGCCTTCTAGGCCAAGGTGACACTGGAAGGGCCAGGGAAGAATAGACCATTGCAGAGCTTTCACAGCGATTTGATATACACCCCAGGCGGATCACCCAGTGTAAGAATCAGTTGTTGGAGCGAGCCACAGAGGTCTTTGAGGGTTCCAACAAGCCCAGTGATCATCCGGTGGATTTGAAACCCCTCCATGCCAAGATCGGGCAACTAACCCTGGAGAAAAAAATTTCAGAAGGAGCGCTCACCAAACCGGGCGTGCTAAGCGCAGAAAGATGATTAATCGCAAACACCCCTTGTCGGTGAGCTCAGTAGGCCAAAGTACAGGGCCTCAGTCGAGGCGGCCTCTACGACTCACCTCGTCCCACCTCAAAACGGGATCTGCGCCGGGTAAAAAAGATCGGTCGGCTACAGACCCGGCGCCATGCTGAAAACGCCATTGGCGGCTATATCGATACCTTCTATAATCCGAGACGATGCCATTCGGCACTCGGCTAAAAATCGCCGATAGCATTCGAGGCCATGATGGCCGAAACAGAGTGAACGTCTCTCCATTCAAGGCGGGGAAATCCAGATCAGCATGGATGGAAAGGGAAGCTGGAGAGACCATGTCTTTGTGGAGCGGGTGTCGCGAGCCATCAAGTATGAGAAAGTCTATCTCAGAGCCTATGAATCAATAATGAAAGCAAAACAATCAATCGACACCTACATTGACTACTACAACCAGAGAAGGCCCCATTGAAGTCTTGACGGCGGACCGCCTGAGACCTTCTACTACAACGCACTGCCACGACCTGGGGCAGCATGACAACCATGCAGGATTCCACTTATAAATTAGGTTCGGCTGTTCAGACAAACGGGGCCACTTCTTTCTGATGCCGTTTTCATTAGATGCCGAATAGGTGTTGTCGATTGACTTGATGACCCGCCTGGGTAGCTAGAATATGAAGTAGTCCATAAAATGTAGTAGGTCAGCGAACTGATGCCTTATCTACGGCAGATATCTTGAACCTTGAAATCACCCACATCCACCTACTTGAGTATGGCGATGATCAGGGGCTCTGCGAATCAAGATTTCTTCATGGGAAGCTTACAAGATCACTATATTAATATATAGATCTTTAGAATAATGGTTACGATGAAAACTAAAAATATATTAGTTACAGGGGGCGCTGGGTTTATTGGCTCAGCCGTTGTACGGCACCTTATCAATGACACCGAATACTCAGTCGTTAATGTCGACAAACTCACCTATGCTAGGCAACCTAGAGTCCCTAACCTACGTCAGTGATCATCCAAGGAATGTATTTGAAAGAGTCGACATCTGTGATAGCTCAGAACTAAACCGTATCTTCCATCAATACCAGCCCGATCTAGTGATGCATCTGGCGGCCGAGTCCCATGTAGACCGTTCCATTGACGGGCCAGGTAAGTTCATACACACCAATATTGTCGAGACCTACACGCTGTTAGATCAGGCGCGTTCTTACTGATGTGAATTAGAGGGTGATAAAAAGAAAGGTTTTTGAGCTTTTGTTTGTCTGATTCAAGGAATTTCATCATCGCCTCCGTGACAGCATCAATGGTTCCGGGTTCGACAAAATAGACGTTGAATCCCTCTTGCACGCTTTTTTTTAACCCTGAGAAGGAACTAGAAATTAGTGATTTTCCCATGGCCAACATTTCTCTTGCGGCAAATGAGATTGTTTCAATACGATCACTAAGAATAAAGCCTACATCGAAGAGAGAGATAATAGGCCTTACGTCTTCATAGTAACCTGCATAGTAAAAGTTATTGACACCGAGATCTTTGGCTAATTGTTCTAGCTTTTTACCATGACCCTCCCGATCACGATTATACTGAACTCATATTGGTCCATTATCTTGCTTGCGGCATGTAATAAGAGATCAACTCTTTTATAAGGCCCTAGCCCCCGCACGC
>DTSG01000304.1 GCA_012965455.1 Planctomycetaceae bacterium
TTTGCTATTGATGAACCACCGGAGCAACGCACGTGCACACCTGCCTATGCTGCTCCGGAAGTTCTCAAAGGAGAGAAAGCTACGCCCTTGAGTGACTTGGCCAGCTTAGGGTACGTACTGATTGAACTAATATCTGGACGCAATCCATTCGCGGGTAAAAAGACCTACAACGCCATGATCCAAGCCAAGATTGACTTGCCGCAGCAGGTCGAGGATTTCATTCCCAGCGGAATCGGTAATACGGCACTGTTAACAAATTTTTGCCGGCGTCTGATCGCTGTGGACCCAGGAGAAAGATTTCACGATGCCTACGAAGCACACCTTAAGCAAGAAGGAGCTGCCGACTACCATCGCCAGTTAGTACTTGAGTCCGAAGATAACGAGTATGAACACGAAATCGGACAATGGGTCGAAGAGACAATAGACGCCCAAAACGAAGCATAGCACATTCGCATTCCCAATCATCCGTCATGGCGACGATAATGCTTAGCGAGCTGATTAGGTTTTGTGCCTAGTCGCAACTGCAGGAGCAACCACCAGTTGCTCAGGGTTTGCCGAATGATCCCCTTTTTTATCCATCGCCGCGCGGATATTTTCACGGGCCCAGCTAGCACACACGGGCGCAAGCCCTGACGACGTAAAATCTTGCTCAACAACACGTCTTCCATTAAGTCAACTTCAGGGAAGCCGCCGATAACTTCGAACAACTCTCGCGTGATCGTTATTGCTTGGTCTCCGTACACACGCCCCGACCAGCGCGCCCGCCAGGCGTTGCCCCACTGCAATAACGAATACCCAATCCCCGTCGCTTCTATATTCTGGTAGAAGCAAGACCAGCTATTTGTTTCATCGTCAGAAAAATAGCTCGCTGCCTGTTGCAGTGCTGCCGAGTCAAGTCGATTGTCCGCGTGCAGAAAGCATAAGATCGTTTTCGTCGCATGGTGGGCGCCATTGTTTTGTTGTACGGCTCTACCAGCGTGACCACAACACACCAAAGCTCCAGCCTGACAAGCATATTCAATGGTATTATCGGTGCTGCCACCGTCTGCAACCCATACCTCGACCGCGCCGGCACCTAATGCAGATTCAACCGCCCCCACGATGTTATCCTGCTCATTGATGGCCGGGATAACGACTGAGATATCAGCAGCGGAAATAACCATGTCGCCCCCAACAGCTACTTGCATTGATAAACATCGACGAGCAACAATAATTCTCGCCAGTGCCTAACCAAACGCCCAAAAAGCCTGTCCGTTGTTAGTAAATATATAGTTCCTGTAAGTCAACCGTTCTCTGACTATCCTTTGAATCGGCCGACAAGCTCGATAATACTCAACTTCAAGTCATGGGATTTTACTCCGCCTCCGGCGGACAGCTTTAGCGCAGCGGGGCATCGACCGAAGCCACCCAATTTTCAATGCGACTAAACACTGACAGCCTCCAAGAGCTGACTATACGTTGGGGCGCACCAATTCGTATCGCTTAATTTTTCGATCTAACGTCGAACGTTCCACCCCTAATACACTCGCAGAACGACTTTTGTTCCAATCGTGATAATCCAGTGTGCGCTTAATATGGAATCGCTCTATCTCTTCTAAGCTATGGGGTTGATAGGAACTCGTATTCAATAAAATTCCAGTCGTATCGGAGGACGTCGTCAGATTGGATAACGACAAATCACCAACATCAATAATCGTGTTGCGGCATAACACTACTGCTCGTTCAATACTGTTCTTTAACTCTCGAATGTTTCCTGGCCACTTATACTTCTGCAATTCAGCAATCGCTTCATCAGTAAACCCTGTGATTTTACGACCAGTCTCTGAACGAAATTTATCCAGAAAGTAGTGCATTAATAGCTCGATGTCTTCGGGGCGTTTACGCAGCGGTGGAACTAACATTTCCACCACGTTTAGCCGAAAGTACAGGTCGCGTCGAAATTCACCTTCAGCAACAGCAACCTCGAGATCTCGATTCGTCGCTGCGATGACACGAACATCCGTTTCGATCGATTGATTGCCACCTAAACGCTCAAATGAATGGCCTTCTAACACGCGGAGGAACTTAGCCTGCACCGCCATACTCATTTCACCGATTTCGTCGAGCATTAACGTCCCCCGATTTGCCGCCTCAAATTTACCTATTTTGCGATCTGTCGCCCCCGTGAACGCTCCTTTTTCATGGCCAAACAATTCACTTTCGAGCAACGATTCCGACAGCGCTGCGCAATTCAAACAGACAAATGGTCCTTTATTTCGTGGACTGGCAAAATGTACTGCTCTGGCAATCAACTCCTTACCCACTCCGCTTTCTCCGCGAATCAATACCGTAGCGCGGCTCGGAGCTGCTTGAGCAATGTCCTGTTTAACTTGATCCAAGGCCGGGCTGACTCCAATCATCTCGGATTCAGCTCCAAGTTGACTCCGAAGTTGTTGAATCTCACTACGCGATTGTGACAGGTCTTCAACTAACTCCATTTCACGGCTAACGTTCTTCAATGCAAGTCCAACATTGTCAGCTAATGCCAGAATGAACTCGAGGTCATCTGGTGTAAGCGAGCTCTCGCCGGTGGTCGAATACGCATGCAACAACCCAACAATTTGTTTGTCATATCTAACCGGTGCACAAATAATGCTCGTCGACGCAATTTCACCTTTGCTATCACGACTAGCAATTTGACTGTCATCACTGATGTCACGACCCAAGACAGCCTCGCCACTCTCAAGTACGGTCTTAGCTAGATATTTTGTGAGTCGATGATACTTAGGCGTTCCAACGGTTTTCCAAGCGATCACGGTTACATCATTGCTCGTTGGTATTTCTTCTAGGTCATAGGGCGCAAGAAGCAAAGCGGCAGCGTTAGATTTTGTGCCATCAAAAATCCCGTCTAAAGCCGTATCCGCAATCCCTTTTTCATCATTCTGATTGGCCAATTCAAATGCGATGCGGCATAGGATCGCCACCGCATCACTTACTCCTTTGGACTGCGGTCGACGATCGAGTAATTTCGTTTGTCCCTTACGGTGCGTA
>DTSG01000305.1 GCA_012965455.1 Planctomycetaceae bacterium
ATTCTCAATTGCCGCGAAGGACTCTGATGGCATAAGATGGAAGCTGTGGACGATTGCGCGCGTCTGGATTTTTGCCCGGAATGGATTGTGGTTAATGACTGCTATTAGGTGGAGAAGTTTAGTGAAACGAGTGTTGCTGTTATTGTTGTTTATTTCATTGTTTGGTTGTCTTGGGTCACTTGAAACAGCCAGTGGTGATCAGGCATTGCTGACATTACGGCAACAAACCATCATGCAATACACTCGGCAAGGGCGTTTAGACTCAGACACCCGAAAGATGATATTTGCCGCCGCAGACGCCACCGCACTGCAAGCATTAATCTCCAAACTTGACGATGCGCATCTAAATACCCTCCCGGTTGATGGCCGAGTCTGTATGGCAAAGTTAAAGGAAATGGTCGCCATTGGTAGACGCTTTAGTGGTTCCCCGGGGATGGATGAACAACGTAAGATGCTTGTGAAGTATTTTGAAGGTTTCGGGGCCACGGTTGTTGAGCAGTCATTTAACGCTAGGAACCCGCTGACCAAGCAACCTGTTGAGTCTGTGAAGATGACCAATCTGATTGTGCAATGGCATCCGGAAAAGCAAGCGCGAGTATTAATTTGTGCGCATTACGATACTCGGCCGTTTCCGGATAATGATCCCATCGTAGCCAATCGAAAAGGGTTGTTTGTGGGAGCGAACGACGGTGCAAGTGGTGTAGCTGTGTTGTGTGGTTTGGCACCGCATATGGGTAAGTTAGAAGGTAAAGTCGGAGTTGATTTTGTGTTGTTTGATGGAGAAGAGCTAGTGTATGACAATGATCGTGACCCATTTTTTTTAGGCTCAACACATTTCGCTCGTGAATACGCGGCGCTGCCACCGACGTATCGGTATTCAGCAGGAATCCTGTTGGATATGGTTGGCGATGCAAACTTGCAAATTTATCAAGAAATAAATAGCAGGCGTTTTGCACCCCAGTTAATTCAACAGTTTTGGGCAACAGCGCGACGCATAGGTGTCAAAGAATTCTATGCTCAAACTCGGCATGAAGTACGTGATGATCATTTGCCATTAAATGAAATCGCGAAGATTCCAACGATTGACATTATCGATTTTGATTATCCTAGCTCGCGGCATCGAGAAACGTATTGGCATACGACAGAGGACACCGTGGATAAATGCTCTGCTGTTTCATTAGCCCATGTGGGTTGCGTGACATTGGCCTGGTTACAGAGTATCCAGTAACAGTTTTAGCACTGTATTAGCTAGCGTCTGCTTGATTGCAAGTGTCTTAAAAAATTTACCGAGTTGGAATCAATGCTATGAAGTTCAAGATTGCACTATATCCAGGTGACGGAATCGGCCCCGATGTTCTCGCACAGGCCGAGCGGGTGATGTATCGAGTCGGTGAATTACAGGACATCACCTTTGACTGCACAACATTCGATTGGGGGATGGATTATTGGCACAAGCATGGGCAACTAGTACCAACCGATTTCTTGGCACAACTAAAAGGCATGGATGCAATATTACTCGGAGCGGTGGGGTGGCCAGATATTCTGCCTGACCATGAGACGCTCGCGCCCTTGGTGGAGATACGCCAATCATTTGACCAATACGCGTGCGTCAGACCGGCGCGATTATGTCGAGGGTTAGACAGTGTGCTTACTGGTCGCAGTCACAAGGATATTGATTTTGTCGTGATTCGCGAGAATTCTGAAGGTGAATATATTGATAATGGCGGACGATTCAAGCAGGGCAGCGACGACGAAGTGGCGGTGCAAACAGCAGTGCACACTCGTAAAGGCGTGGAGCGGATTCTGCGGTACGCATTTGAGTTTGCCCAGCAACGACGTGGACGTTTAACGATGGTTACTAAGTCGAATGCTATGAAGTACTCGTACGTAATGTGGGACGATATTCTGGCGGATATCCGCGGTGATTACCCAGATGTAAAGGAAGTCTCTAAAATGCACTGTGACGCTGCCGTCATGAATTTTGTTCGGCACCCAGATGAGTTTGATGTCGTTGTGGCTTCCAATTTGTTTGGAGATTTATTGACAGATCTCGGAGGTATACTCGGTGGTGGATTGGGGTTGGCTCCCAGTTGCAACGTGAACCCAACTAACGAATTTCCTTCGATGTTCGAGCCGGTGCATGGCTCGGCGCCGGATATCGCTGGGCAAGGCATCGCCAACCCAATTGCTTGTGTCTTGAGCCTAGCAATGATGCTTGATCATCTGCAATGTAGCAGTGCCTCTGAGAGCATCCGTCAGGCCGTTGAAGCAGCATTGCTCAATGGCAGCAAAACGCCTGATCTCGGCGGAGAATTGACTACTGAGAAAATGGGTGACGCGGTTTTGGCGCAGCTATAAAGCGGAACACCAATTAGCACTCACGAATCGGCATAAACTAGCATAATTTAACAGTTGTCCCCGCCAGATTTTATGTGTTAAACTTTGCAGATTTTATCGATTGTAGGGCCTCCAAACCCCGATGTTTTCAATAGTTATGCTCGTTCTGGGCGTAGCAACTACGATTGAATTCTGTGCCGGGGGGAATCGGATGCGTTCTGGAAAAATAGTTAAACGATGGTCACTTATGATAATGGCCATGACGTTAATTTCTGCTGTGGGATGTGCTGGATCCTGTGGCTGCTTGCGAAGTGGAATTTCTGGTCGTTTGTCGCGTCCAGTGGTCCTTGAAGAAACGATCGTCGATAACGACTTGCAGCAGTTTGAAGCTATCATGCTAGCTACAGCTGATGAGCCCAAAATTGTGTCCGTATTATCTGCAGTTTTTGGTAGCAGCGAGCATCGAGGTCAGCTTTTTAGCCAGGACATTGCGGGTAGACGATTGCAATTGCGTAAGGGCATTGAAGCCCGCGGTCGCCAAAATGGATGTGGTGAGTTCTTTTGGAGTTCATGGCACAACGATCCACCGGAGTTGGCAGATTACGCTACGCCTGTTGAGTAACCGTCGGTACGTGTAACGGACGAGCGTTATTTCGCTTCAAAGTCTCCAGCTGTAATCACAATCAG
>DTSG01000306.1:0-302 GCA_012965455.1 Planctomycetaceae bacterium
TGAGCCGGAACACATTAAAACGATGTATGTTGGCGACCTCGGGAAACAGGCAAGCGAGAGGGTAAAATCAGAACGTGAACGGTTTGATGCCTATATGAATAAAGGCGGAGGGAAGAAAACTTCCCAGACCGGGGCCCAACAACAGGCACCTGCCCCTGTTAGGCAGGCAAAACCACAGCCGCCAGCCACAAGCGGTGAATCCGTTTCGTCAACAGCGGGGGGCGACCCCGGAAGAGTTAATCTCGACGGACAGGAAAAACGGAAGAAGGACCGAGGGGGAGGAGACACGCGCGGCCGAACGC
>DTSG01000306.1:312-3023 GCA_012965455.1 Planctomycetaceae bacterium
TCAATTATTCAAAATGACGGCGCACATAGTGGGCACGGCACTGATCAGGCCAACCTGTTTCAGGATGTCAACTATGGTGGCAAGGATTCACAGGGAAACCCCGTAGCGGCAAAGACCGCAGTGTGGAACTCCTACAACACCTGTGGGACGATCACACGATCAAGCGTAGGCTTGGCGGCACCCGCAGACTTGGATGACATATTCAAGACGGGCTCCAACTACCGTGACATGACTCACCTGTTAACAACTCAACTGGAGTTGGCAACGTGTGGGGCTCGTCAGTACGGGATGTATGATTGGCTGATTTCCAGCGCACGCAGCGTTGGCAACCTTGTCAACACCAAGAAGATTCAGGGTTCAGGCTTTGAGGTTGACCCGTTTATTCTCGCGTCCCAGAAGGATGTCATCAAGGACAACTACTGGGTGGTTCACAGGGTTTATTCCTTTGAGTATAAGAGCATGGCTGCCACATCCGGCACCGTGCTTGCGGCGGCTCATGCCGACGAGAAGCTCTTAGTAAGCGCAACAGGATCGAGCGTCCCTGCTGCCACGGGCAAGGACTACAACATTATTAAGGTTTCTGTCCCTTCAAATGGCAATCAACCCGTTGCTGCAAGCTATTTTGCGCCGGGCATGCATTTTCATATGTTCGTCAAGACATCGACTGGTGACGCCTACCGCTTGGAGTGGAAGGTTATTCAGGCGGTTGGGGGTACCCACGGGGCGAGTGCTCCGCTTGGGGCGGGCAGCGATTTCATCGACATTGAGGCCGACTTCATTGGTGGCTACGGTGGCGGGGCGGGCATCAAGAAGGGGGATTCTGCAAATACAGCAACCCAGAAATATTGGAATGCGGACTTCAAGCAAAGCGGTTCTCTTAGTGAGAGTGCCCTGTCCTTGCTGGTTTCCCGGGCAACGGGGGGCATTATAGTGAACTCCGCAAACAATGTTAACGACTTTGAGAAGTGGTGTGAGAATCGCCCTGCTCTTAGCACGCTGAAACATGTTCCGTTCTGGTTCCAGACTTCACGCTACACCCTGTGTGTTGACCAGTTCTACAAGGAGTGGCTGGAGCGCATGATGAGGAACAACGTCTACTTCCAGAAGTTTGGTGACGTTCCGCTTGCCGAGCGCAACAAGCAGTTGGGGCTTCAGTTCCAGAAGGAATGGGTTAACTCGTTCTTCTGGGGGCAGCCGCTGAATGGCCAGACGCTGTCTGGTTACCAGTCAACACTTGAGCAGGTTAATAGTTACCCGAACTCTGTCACTACAGGGACTCCGGTTCCATCGGAGTTGACCTCCGGTATGGAAGACTCGTTTATCAGCTACCGGGCCAATGCCACTGGTATTTATCGCCAGTTGCAGGATGCGGGCCGTGTGACCGACAAGCAGGGTGGTCCATTAACCCTTGAGACGGACTTGTTCGACAAGCTCTTTGAGGTTGTCCGGTCCCGCAAGGACCAAGGCAAGCCAGCCGACAGCATTGATGTCTTCACGGACACAAGGACGGCACGCCAAATCTGGCGGGCAATGATTAAATACTACACGGAGGATGGCAAACTTGGGGATACCAGCTTTGCGACTCGATGGGACATGGGCAATAAGAGCCTGTTTGGCGGGTTCCACAGCCAGTCCTTCGAGCTACATCACCCGGTTGGTGTGACGCTGAATGTCATTACAAACGAGTTCTTCGACGACATGTTGACGACCGCTAAAATTGGTGACGTTCGGACATATGGCACTGCGGGCAAGGCTGATGGCTCTGCTGGCAGGTTCCTGATGGTTCTTGACTTGGGCGGTGGCATCTACCCGGGCATTATTGACTCCAACCGTGTTGTTCACTCAACCGGGAATCTGGACGACTTGGCCAAGGTTAACTCCGATTACGCCTGCGTGATGAAGAACCCGACCAAGGAGGTCACGTTGAACTCCCAGACATGGACGGCAATCGTCGAGTGCCCCCTTGATAATTTGATTATCGAGAACTTCGACAACACGATCCCGGTTCATGGGGTTTCCTAATCTGCTGACATAGAGAAACAATAACCGGGGCGGTTGTCACGACCGCCCTGTTTTTTGTATACTGCGGGTGCTATGGCGAAGCAGAAAGCGCACTATTGGAAGAAGAATAATCCTCGCAATCCAGTCCCTTTGAATAAAGGGGGATTTCTCGAACTGGAAATCATCTCTCAACACGAGGGAATCGTACAAGTCACAGACCCCGAGGTTCAGGAGGAGCTTGTCGGGAGGGTGGGAACCTACGGGCTTACTCAGATCGAGAAAGCTGAGTACGATAAGCTAAAAAAAAACAGGCTCTCAACCTCCTTAGGCGTTCAGCAGAGAGAGGAACTGGGGGGGATTCGGGCGTCAGCGAACCCCGCAATAGCTCCCCGGCCTATCGACGTAGATGCTGTGGTGGAGGGCGATGACCGTGGGGCTGTGTTTGCCGAGGCCGAGAAAGCCCTACCCTTGCCAGAGGATTACAAACCGAAGGCATCCAAGCGTTCTAAACTAAAATGAACTTCAAGAAATTAGTTGATGAGTTGACACTTGAAATCTGGCCTGAAGGGGTAGCCGAAAACCTGATCGGCCCGGTGAAGAAGAACTTTGCCGCCGCTGCGGTGCACCTTCAGCGGTACATACCCTGCTTTCAGGACAGGAACATCAACCGTTTCCCTCAATGCTCCACATACTACCAGAGGGGTATGACA
>DTSG01000307.1 GCA_012965455.1 Planctomycetaceae bacterium
TTGATGAACCCCGACATTTGCCGGGCAACAATTCGCAGCTCAGTGGGAGTACAGGCTTTGCCATTGGAGATATTGACGGGGATTCCGACCCGGACCTGTATATTTTAAATTATGGTTTTAAGTCCATCCTGAAAGACGGGGGCGCCATCTCGGTTAATAAAATCAATGGGCGAGATATTGTCACGGGTCGATATGCGAACAAAATCAGGATCATCGACGGTCAGTTGCACGAGTTTGGGGAGGAAGACGATATCCTGATTAATGACGGTAACGGGAGCTTTCAGGTCAAAAAATGGGGATCGCTAGTGGTTGGGGATATTGACGGGGATTTTCCATATCGCGACCAGGGATTGTCTGTCGCCTTAAGGGATTTAAATGGGGACATGGCTCCCGAGATTGTCGTGGCAAATGACGGTCATCCTGACAGGTTTTTCGTCAATGATGGCCGAGGGTTGTTTCAGACCTATTCATCCCACCAAATCCGGCATCTGAGTTACAACTCAATGGGGCTCGATTTTGCCGACGTTAACCGGGACTCGGTGGACGATCTGGTTGTCGTGGAAATGATGGCCACAGGCAGAGTAATGAAGATTACCCAGGACAAGAATTCCTTCCCAAAGGAGGAATACATTGCAAACAGGAATCCTGACGCTAGACCCCAGAGCGGGAGGAACATGCTTTACCTGGGAAGAGGTGACATGACCTTCAGTGAAGTGGCCTACATGATGGGATTGGCTGCCAGCGACTGGTCATGGAGCACCGTTTTTCTGGATGTTGACCTTGATGGATTTGAGGACCTCCTGGTGACCAACGGTTTTCAGTATGATACGGACGACTGGGATACGCAGACCAGGTTGGGGAGGTTGAATCTGAACCCTTTACAGCGCAAAAAGAGCGTTCTTCTATACCCCAAGCTCGACACCCCCAATCAGGCCTTTCGCAATCTGGCAGGGAAGTCGTTTGTAGGGATGGGACGGGAGTGGGGTTTTGATTCAATGATCGGCGGTTATGGCATGGCCTGCGGCGACCTGGACAACGACGGCGACCTGGACCTGGTGGTGAACAACCTCAACTCTGGTGTTTCCATCTATCGCAACGATTGTTCCAGCCCAAGGCTGGCCATCCAGCTGAAAGGGCATGGCGGGAACACATCCGGCACGGGGGCCAGATTGGTTGTTGAGGGTCATGAAGTCACTCAGTCGCAGGAGATGATTTCAGGGGGCAGATACATGTCGAGTGACCAGGCGATAAGGGTATTTGCTGCAAAGGGGGACTCAACACACAGGGTGACGGTCCGTTGGCGAAGTGGTCAGGTTAGCATACTGAAGCAGTTGGAGCCTGGATACAGATACCTGATAAGTCACCCGCCCGGGCCGCCTTCGGTTGCTCCAGTGGTTCGGCCGGTTCCAAAGGCTGGAATCTTTCGTCAGACCAGAGTTGAACATGACAGAAAATGGTCGATTCCAATCGTTGCGCAACTTCAACCCGGGCTTCCTTTTGATGTGCGCCGGATGGATCCGAGTGTCTTGGTCATGGATATCGATGGCGAATCTGGATTGGACCTGCTGATTTCGGAAGGCGAAAAGGGGATCGCAGTCTTTTTAGCCGACGACAATGGTGGTTTCAATCCAGGCCTCCACCATCCCTGGCCCTCCGCGGGCCTCGTTGCGGGTGGGCCGGACCTGAAGGGACATGTACTGGCACTGACCCGTCCACCAAGATTGCTCAAGTGGTCCGGAGGGGATTTGATCACCGGGCAGGAACTGAAATATCCGGGTGAGCCGCGGTCAGCTGTTTTTCTGGATTACGATTCTGACGGGGATTCGGACCTGTTCGTCGGAGGGGGAAGTTTGCCGGGCCGATATCCGATCGCCTCAAGGTCGGCACTTTTCGAGAATCGCTCCGGAACATTTGTTCTGTTGCAAAGCCAACTGGAACTTTTCAGTCATTTGTCTCTGGTAACAGATGTAGCTTCCGGTGACATGGATGGTGACGGAACCGAGGATTTAGTTGTGGCACAGGAGTGGGGTTCCATAAGGGTGTTCCTCAACCGGGACGGTGTTTTTGAGGATTCAACCAAGGTGATGGGATTGAACCAGTACAGTGGTCTTTGGCAATGCGCCCACCTTGCAGATGTTAATGGTGATGGAAGGAAGGATATTGTTGCAGGTAATTTTGGGAACAACACAGTTTATGCGACATATCCGCTCCCGGTCAGGCTCGCGTATCTGGATCTGCAAGGCCGAGAGACAGTCGGCGCCCTTGAGTTTCATTATGACAAGGGGTTGGGGGACTGGTTTCCAGCTAGGAAATACAGCGTCGCGACCGCTGTTTTCCCTACGATGATCCATCGCATACCGACCAGCAGACGCTATGCCTCCATGAACATGGAGCAAATCCTGGGAGACCAGTTCCGAATATCCAAACACCGGGAAATCAACTTTCTGACTTCAGTTATTTTCTTGAACGAGGGTGACACCTTTTCGGTCCAGGTCCTGCCGGACAAAATCCAGGTCAGTCCTGTTTTCGGTGTATGTTCGGGAGATTTCAATGGTGATAAGAATGAGGATCTTTTTATTGCCCAGAACTTCTTTGGTGTGCCTGAAAAATTCTCGAGATACGACTCCGGCCAAGGGAGCATTATCCTTGGTATTAAAGGCGGCTTATCGAAGGTTCTGGAGGCCGAATCTAGCGGCATTCGTCTACTTGGTGAGCAAAGAAGCCCGGTTTCGGTCGACTTCAACGGTGATGGACAGCTGGATATTGTGCTGGCAGAACGTGGGAGTGGCATTGTTCTCTTGGAAAACAATTCACTCAAATGATACCTTGATTTAGGAAAGGGTATTTTAGACGCAACCTGAATCACATGAATCGATCGACTATTCCTTCGGACAATTCGTAATAGTTTGATAGCAGTAGAAACTGATCTGTTTGGTTTCACTAAAAAAAGAGAACACACACCAGAGGCCGGGCCAAGTGCCCGGCCTCTTTTTTATGTGGAGAGCTTGGCCAAGCGAAGC
>DTSG01000308.1 GCA_012965455.1 Planctomycetaceae bacterium
GTCATGTCCGACAATTCCCTGCCAACTCATCTAAATCAAATACTCCGTGATGGTAAGTTCAATCGTTCAGCGGCAATCTGTTGGATATCCGCCTGAATTTCGCTGATCGTTCGATTCGCATCAATCACCTGAATCTCGTCTGGGTAGCGTGCCGCTTCTTGCAGAAACCCCTGCCGCACGTGTTCCATGTATTCTAACCCCTGTGACTCGATGCGGTCTAATTCGCGATTCATTCTCTGGCGCGCCGCTGTCACATCCATGTCGAGCACAAACGTTAGTGCTGGCTGAATGCCTTGTGTTGCCACGGCGCCAACTTGACGTACTAACTCGGGGTCCAATCCACCAGCATGACCTTGATATACAATGTTTGCTAATAAATACCGATCACACACCACTAACTTTTCCTCAGCCAGTGCCGGTTTAATGATCTCCTCTACTAACTGTGTACGAGCGGTCATGTACAAAAACATCTCGCTGCGGCGGGCGATCGCCATGTCATGTTTTTGCAATAGAATATCACGCAATGCATCGCCTAGGGCTGTGCTGCCTGGATCTCGGCAAAAGACGTATTCACACCCGAGGCTACTCAGCCATTGTGTAAACAATTCGATCTGAGTAGATTTTCCTACTCCGTCAGTGCCATCAAAACTAACAAACATGTATTAGTTAATCCCCTGTTGCCTGCGTGCATTAACCAACACTGTTTTAACACATCTGGGGCGCCATGAGAACTATCTACGATCATTGGCGCTAGAGCGGAGAAACGAACAGCATGCAGCACTTGCCTAAATATCAGAATCTGAGGTCGGTTTCGCCGGCGTTGGTACCGCGGGGCTAAAATCTAACATCGGCGGTGTTGCCGGCAATGTGGGCTTGTCGGACTTTGCCTCATCTTTACTTCCACCATCAGCCTCGGGTTCCACTGCGTCCGCTAGATCTTGCGTCGCTAGTGTTTCCAACGTTCCGCGGCTGATCACGCCCGGACGAGTAAACCCATAATCCAAATATCGGCTCGCATCACGTTGGCGGGCACGATCCATCGCATCCGCATATGCTTTACCGGGCCACGCACCTTCGGATAAGTGAATATCGTTGTACTCCAGCAGAGTTCCCTTGCGGAAATGAACGTCAGCGATCGCTTTGGTGTAAGCACCCAATACTCGGTAATAATCTGTCTGAGCTTGAGCGTGTCGTCGTTGTGCTTGCAAAACCTGATCAAGCGTTGTCTTACCGCCTTTGTAAAGGGCCACCGCTGAATCAACTTCTTTCTGTGAAATCGCCCAACGATTATAATGCAATTGAGCTTGGCGATGATTGTAGTCCAAATTCTTCATTGCCGTTGCTAATAAGTGTGATGTATTGAGTTCCATATCATCCAAGCGAACCATATCACGTTTCAGATTAAGTTGTGCGTTGCGAACAGCCGCGAGTTCTTGGCGAGCACCAATTCGAGGCGGCCGAATATCAATTCCAATTCGCAGTTCTTGGTGATTGCCATCGGTTAATCCCTCCCATGCCGTTGATCCTGGAGCAACAAATTTCAAACCATTCGGTTCCGCGCTAATCAGCTCGTCGCCGTAACCTAACCAGCGATATAAGGCGACTAGGTTAACCTGTGGTAAGGTGTTGTGTCGTGCGAGCTTTAACTCCAATTGGCGGCGTTTAATGGCCCATTTTTGTTGCCGCAATTCCACACTTCGCAATAACGCTTCTTCATGCGACTCCTGCCAATCAAACACAACCTTGGCTTGAGTTGGCTCTTGGGATGGCCGAATGACGCGTCCGTCGGATGCCGAAAGTCCCATCAACCAACGCAAACTTTGTTCTGCTCGCATCAAATCATTCCAAGCTGTTTCCACTTGAGCTTGGAAGAAAAAATACTGTTCCTGAGACTGGGCTTCAGCTTGTGCTGTTTCAATTCCACCAACGAATTTCTCGTAGGCTATTTTCCACGTTACCTGTGCACTATCTCGCGCAATGCGACTAGCTTCTAGGTTGCGGTAAGCTGTATACAAATCCCAATAGGTGTTCTCGACGTCCATCACCATATTGCGAACACTTGTTTCGAATATGGTAAGGCTCACATCAGTGTTTATTCTGGAAATCATAACTGGGATGCGATTAACCATCGTTCCATTGCCCCGCAGCAACGGTTGCGTGATCTCGCCTTCAATTGCGGTAAACCAATCTGAGGGCAACGCTCGCCCAAACCCGCGGTTGTTAGCATCGTAGATCGTTTGGTTTCTAAGTGTAAACTGAGTGCCTGTGGCGGCCCGCTTGGTCAAGGCAACATCGATGGTGCCTAAATCTTGCTTGAAATCAAACGGTGAAAATCCGAAATCGCTAGTATTCACGTTCTGAGGACGGTCCGTCTTCTGCCAAAACATGCTCGTTGTGAATTGAGCGTCGAATGCGGAAAGAGCCGCTTGTACGCCGCTTTGCGGATCCGTCTCAAAAATCGCTGGGTCGTATACTGTCGCGGCACCAGCTGTCCGACCTGACAAACCATCGGCAAATCCAAAAGGTGTAACAGAACCTAGGTTGCGAATGACTTTGCTGTTCTTGAGTGCGGTTTGTACTACTTCCTGAAGCGATAACTCCCAGGGTTTATCAAAATCTGGTTTGCTCAGCGAAATAGGCGCGCGCGTCCGAGCGACTTCTGTAATTGGTTGATGAGCAAGATCGGGATATTCAATTTCAAGCTCACTATCAACGTAGTGTGCCAATTCGCCACGTTCACGTAGATAAGACGTTTGTGATGCAGTGCACCCAGTCAGAATACTAATTGCTAATAATAGCAATATTGTTGATCTAGATTGATGATTGACGGTCAGGGGCACAGTTTTACCTTGCAATAACAGCACAAATAAACGGTTCGACTATTTTTTAACTCGATATACCAAATCAGCTGATATATCCCCCCCTACATAACCACCTACCTTAAAACAGGTACGAAACGTGCAATCCGTAACGGCTTTGCGTTAAATGGTAGAGCAGAAATCGTCCGTGATATTGACAAACTTGTACCAAAACACCGATAGAACTTAGTTTTTGGGGATTTGATTGCTACAGGATTTTAGAGATACATCCCGAGAAAACCACCTGCTTCATCCGATTCAGCAGTAATTTGTTCAATGCGATCACGCGTTGCTTGCAGGTCTCCAGCAGCGATATAGCGATCAAACTCGATTTTCACAGCTTCTTGCACACATTTCTCAAACCATTGCACAATTGGCTGCGTTAACCAATCACAAACGTCGCCCTCTAATTGGACCTCTAAATCAACTCGCTTCGTTTGATCATCACTTTGGTTTGTGAGCACTGTTCCCTCGAATGAGAATTGAAGCATTCCAAGCTGAGCGTCATTGGTTAGGTGGTAAACAGCTTGCGCGTCGTACAAATAATAAGTATTGAATACACCATGCCGCTCGATAGCCAATTTCACCTGCTCGCAACGTCGCTGATACTTGGGTGAGGCGTCTAAGGGAACATCCACACGTCCAACACTGCGCAATGGAAGGCAATCGAATGATATTTCAACCCATCTGTCCATCACACACAAAACCTATCTATAGAGAGAGTACCTGTGACCGTTAAGATACCACTAGTGATACATGTTTGCCACATAAGACTGCCACAAAACATATGCATTCGGGTTTGAAATAATACCCATATCGCATTGACGGTTGGTCACGAGAAGCATGCCAAGTTTTTACCATCATCCAAAATTGAATAACTTCTGCCTACTGAATATTCGGCAGCAAACTCCTAACCCTATTCGCTCGGCTTACCCAGATTATAAGACAACATTAGCCAGCCATTATCTGCGACGAGTTGCTGCAAAATCAGATTTCCAGCATTCTCCCATTGCCCAGGCAGTTTGATTCCACCTTGGCCAACAATGTCATCTTTAAAAAGAGCATTGAATTTCTTGCTCATGACGGTTTTTGTAGCAACTTGAATGACCGTCAACGCCTTGCGGGCCAAAAAGTCAACTGCCACATCACCAACACGTTGTAACCGCATTCCAGTCTCAGTCTTTTCAACATTATAGGTCGCAGCAATTCGAATGGGCTCCTTAATCAATCGTTTACCGTCACGAAACTGCTGTCCTTGAATAGCGATTACAATTTGGTTATTGCGAAATCCGACGCTAATCGGTTGTGTATTGGAAAACGTTATCGCCCAACTCTTTTTACCCGGTCCGGTTTTCAATTCATCAGGAATTTCTGCTCCAAATCGAGTCATATGTTCAACCAATTTTTCATCGGTCAACTCTACACCACCAATTACAACTTCGGTGAAGTTGCGGACAAACGACTCGTGTAGCCTCAACGACACATCTGTCTTCTTATTCAGCGCTGGCGGCTCTGAGGACGCAGCAAGCTGATAACGACCAGTCTGCAACAGATGCAAATTGACAGACTCTGTAGTCGACGAAGTGTTGAACTGTTCGGGAAATCCACCTCGCCGGAGCAACGGATCACGGATTTTGGTTTTGTATCCATCGATTACCTCACTAAGCATTTCTACTACATTCGCATCCATTTCCTTGGTTACGGAATCCACAGACAACTGAGAAGCTGCTTCTTCATTATCCGAGCGGCCTTTAATAAACTTCGTTTTGGCAATGGACTCATAAGCCGATGAAGGAGCATCAATACTGCCTAATTCAAGCTTGGTTGTTGCTGTTGCCGTTGCCGGAGAATCCGTGAATCCATACTTATCAAACGATATTCTTTTTTCTGCATGAACTATCGTTGTCCCGTTCGTATTCACAGTCACACCTGATTTTTCTGCTACATTCTTGCTTAAAATCGTACCGTCCATCATCACATTAATCGTCGCCCGCTGACTGTTCTCCGCTAACGCATATGAGACTTGCCCCTTCATCGTTGCAACTCCCTTGACAGGCACTCCCTTGACGACCTGTTCAACATCCTGAGTCTGATCGACGATTCGTTTTTCACCAGAAGATATTAGGTGCTTAGATACATGCACGAAAATATTGGGTTGGTAAAAATGGTAACGCACTTCATTACGCAGATCTGCTGCCTGTTCCGCTCGTTCGAGCCAGCCAATGGCTCGCCCAATTTTCCACGCATTCTCGTTGTTGGGTGTTTCCAAATAGCTTGTCAAGCTTTCGCCTAGACGAGCAACTTGGACTTCAAACATCTGCTCGCTCTTGGTGTTCTTGGTAAAGTAAATTGCATTCATATATGCCCGCAATGTCGTGCGTAGCTGAATAAACTCCGGCTGCTCTAGTCCTTCAACATCCGGCCCAAAGAATCCCTTTAACGACCGATCCAATATCCCCAAACTAGGATCAGTCTTGGCCAGTTCTGCCACTAAACCGTCCCAATGGATTTGGGAATTCCAATCAAAATCTCCACCCTTGGTATCTAAATAGGAAGTTAGCTTTTCAACTGCTGTATCAAGTGCCTGCCGATGCGTGGAGACCTGTTGCGACGTTAATGCCACATATTTAGGTGGATTCGATTTTAGCTTCGTCAGTATCTGCTGCAAATTCAATGAAGGCAGCGACTGAACCCAACTCTCCAACCCTTGCCGTGTTTGCTCTGCCAATAACCGATGCTTTTTAGTCAGTTCTGGCAAGGCACTTATATAATGGTCGCGAATGGCAACGATTTCTGCTTTCCGAGCTGACTTACCTTTATTTAAAACAGCACTGAGCTGATCATAATTCAGCACAGACTTTAATTCATCTTTCCAACGGTCTTTTTTTTGCCCGTCGATTAACTGCCGTGAAGTTGATTCTGTTTTCTTGATGGCAGCAGCAAGATCATCCCCCGTCGCACTTTGTGGGCCGACAAGCCCCACCAATAACAACAACAAACCGTACGCTATTTTCTCAGATACTCTACGCGTCATTCTTATGCTCCCAAAATCCTTATTTGCATGATCAGATGAAAGATCGATCATCTCTTGTTCAATACATCCAACACATTGAAATTTCAATATGTAAGCGCTCGTTGATCGTGAATCTTTTGTCTTCAAAAAAATCAACATCAAACCGCACAGTATTCTTTCTCAGATTACCGATTCCCGCAAGTTCAACTTAGCTATCAAATCCCCCTGAACTAACTGTTTTTCGCGTTTTATTCCATAATAAACCAAATTCAACTAAAACTCGTCTTACCTCCAAATACACTTTTCACGAATAATACGATTGCTGTTTTTCTTTACTTGTTCCTCGCCTCCACCAACACATCACTATGTGCTCGGCAACATCATTCAACACTAAAAATATAACTCTGCGGTTACAGTTCAATAACATCTGCTGTTGGGCGTTAGTGGCTTGTCTTGCTGCGTTTGCTGGATGTTCACAGTGGCGTTTGCCAAAAATTGATCCCAGCGGTGCTCGATTATTCCAACCGGAACAATCTACCACGATTACACATCCCTTCCGCGATACCGAACTAGTAGGTAGCTTTCCCAACCCATTTCCGCAGCCCGCTTTTCAAAAACCTGCGCCACCCGCATCAATTGCAGAATCTGAAAATAGATTCAACTCGCAACAACCGCTATCGGCAGCAGCCAGCCAATCAGCCCGCCCAGGCAGCCTGTGGATATCGTCAAAAGTAATAGCTGCACCCGTGGGCAGCGCCGTTGTCCTGAAAGCAGGTCTACGAGGTCGAGAAGGCAAGTTACGGATCGGACGAAAGTTGGAATGGACGATTGCGGCAAAACCCGAGGGTAGTCTGGCAAAATTTGAAGCTGCCGGCGGTGGTAACCCCAATGGCTTTCGCTGGTTATTCCCAAAATACGGTACCCAAGTAACGGACACTTACGCCCACACTATCTCATCGGAACGCGCTGAACTTGTCCACAATGACACCACAACCCTCATGGACGATGTCACCGTATCACGTGGGGAAAGTTGGGTCACGATAAGTGCTGAACAAGTCGGTACCACAAAAATCCTAGTTGGAGCGGCGACCGAAACGGAATGGGATAAACAATATCGAGACATCCACGTGCATTGGATCGATGTCCAATGGAAATTCCCTACATCGCTTTCAATTCCCGCAGGTACACAGCCACTGCTGACGACATCTGTGATACGAAAATCTGACAACACACCACTTACAGATTACATCGTACGATATCGCATCATCAGTAACCGCCAAGCCACCCTATCCACAGCACAAAACAATGAACAGCTAGATTCCATCGACGTCCACAGCGATCACCTTGGCCAAGCTGCTGTTCGCGTCACGTCTAACCAAACTCAAGCGGGTAGCGTACAAGTGCTCATGGAAATCATCCGACCAGCAAATGCGGCGCAACAAACCCCAGATATGATAATCGGCGTTTCTTCCGCACAAGTTACATGGAACGCTCCCGCGCTGAAAATTTCAGCCACGGGGCCAACGACTACCGAGATTGGAAAACCGATCCGGTTACAAGTTTCCGTGACTAACCCCGGGAATCAAGTAGCTACAAACGTCACGATGACTCAGATCTTACCATTTGCTGTCAACGTGGAATCTAGTAACCCCATTGTGAACATCATTGGACGCCAAGCTACCTGGAATCTCGGAGACATCCCACCCCGCACTCAAAAGCAAATTACGGTCGAATATCAGGCTAATGAAGTTGGTTCGATTGACCATGTACTTACGGTGACCTGCCAAGAGGGGCTCGAGGCATCATCACAAACGGTCACCAAAATAATTGAATCTCCATTAGAGATCCAAATAACCGGCCCCGAAACTGCCAGCCTCAACGAGATAGTTGAATATCAAATATTGATGCACAATCGATCGAACAGAGCCATTGATCGAGTCCAACTGGTACAAACACTTGGCCCCGGATTTATTCATGTCTCACGAACCAACCCACAGGGTAACCCAACCGTACGTAAGGTCGGTTTTCAAGCGACGAATATCCAACCTGGCCAAACGATGGTTAAGAAACTATCTCTACGAATCACACAATCCGGTAAGCTATGTCATCAACTGCAGGCAACACTCGCAACCGGACTCATCATCAATAAGGAAACTTGTGTGCAGGTAACGCCGAACACCAGCACGTCGGACGATTCGCCCAAAGCAGCAACCGACAACCTCGCAGTAGCGATGAAGGGTCCCCTGCAGTTCGCCAACAACTCGACGAACACACATCGTTTCCGCATCACAAACCAATCCAACAACCCCATCACAAACATCACTATCGACGTTTTGTTACCTGCATCTTTGGAATCTCAGTTGGCAAGCGAAGGGCACCGTCGTCAGGGCCAATCTATTATATTGGATGTTTCCACTCTGGCACCCACTCAATCCCACACGCTCGTAATTCAAAGTTTAGCAACGCAAGAAAGCGATGACGAGACGATTCACTTACGAGTTATTGGGGATGGAATTGAAGTGATCGAAAAACAAATTGCAATTCAAGTCACAGCGGCAGAGGAAACCAATCCACTTGATCTCTCACCCGACGGTATCAAACCTGCTGCTGAAAATCCACAGCACGACCCAGCTCCTGATCTCGGTGACCTCGATCAACCCGTCATTCCGGCAGAGCCGGCAATAGCGCCACCAGAACTGCAACTGAAATTAGCGGTTCTTAATGAGCCCATTGAAAACGGAAGCCCAAATACGTTTTTTCTGTATTTACAGAACACCGGTAAGTCAGCCGCATCCAATATCGAAATCAAGGTTTCCGCACCCACAGGAATGATTATTACTGCAATTAAGCACTCGGCCGCGACAGCACAACAACTCAGCGAGTCCATTGCCGAAGATCAACTCAGTGCGACATTACCCGTTATTCAATCGCTGGAACCTAACCAAAAAGTCATCCCTTATAAAATACATGTCAAAGCCGTTACGACTGGAGTCCATAAACTCAACGTGGCCGTATCCGCAACTGGACTCGTCGCGCCAATAACGACAAGTGACACCACTCGAATCCTCGCACCTAATTAGCTCGTACTCACTACCCACACATATTCTGATTGCAGGAAGACGTGTTGTAACATGCCGTGTTGTGTCATTCTTTATCATGAAACACCAGACGACGCTACCGTAGCTTCTCACTTGGATTTCATGCTCCAAGCCAACGATGAGCTACTCACATGGCGGTGGGGTGAAATCCCGCAGGACAACCAAGTGTTCGTCGCCGCGCGGCTGGCCAATCACCGCGTTGAATACTTGACGTTAGAAGGCAAGCTTTCTGGTAACCGTGGGACCGTCACACGCATCGACCACGGAACCTTTGAGCCGCCCATTGATAACGCTCAGCAGCAGTTTTCGATTCTTATACAGACCACCAAACTTCAAGGTGAACTTGTGGCCCAGGCACTTGCCGACGAACAGTGGGAATTTCGTTTTTTTCCCAAGAACCCGTAAAACAATCTGTCGCGGGACCCCTACTAATCCAAATCTGCGGTGACTTCGACAACATCATCGTCAATAGAAAGTTCACTGACTGATATGTTCTTTTGCTTGTTCTTAATACGTACCTGACTCGGTATCGTCACGACAGCCACCTCGCGATTGGTCCCCGGCTTCCATTGAAAATCGACGCCCTGACGAGCCATGGCCGATTCAATTTCATCAAACGCTCGCTTCATACGGACCGGTATACTACCCGCGTGGACACTCACGATGCGAATCTCAATCGTGTTCGGATCATCTCCTAGTTCAATCCGTACAACGATCGAAATCACCACGGTAAACCGTGGACGTTCAATCTTAAAATACAACGTCTGTTGGTGTTTTCCCAGCTCTATGCGCGGCTGTTTAATGCCCTCAGGTAAGGCCCTGCTCGATTGAGGCCCTAATTCCGTAGCCAGCCACGCATTGATTTGCTGCTCACTCACCTCAAGAACCAGTTTATCGCGATGCCATATATCGTCTTTGATGTTGTCAACGGTTTCTTGCAGCGCTACCAGATGCGGTTGATGCACTTCATTTTCAACAGCCAAGGCGGTTTGGTAATTCAGAGGTACGGTCTGCAATAACCAGAGAATCAATAAGCACGCCAACAATATCAACACGGACACTGCGAGCAATATGTGTAAGATCCGCCGCCACCTTTTTTTGATACGTTGCATGACTTACTACAAAGCCTTTTAAACCGTGAGACGCGAGTTGCCTACGCGTTTGCAAATTGTATCAACGCGTATTTCTTTTTTCCACGCCGTAGGACGATCACTGTTTCGCTCGCTAGATCACTCGCGGTTAACACATAATCCAATGAATCGATACGGCAATTGTTCACATAGCCACCGCCCTGTTCAATTGCTCGCCGCGCATCACTCCGACTTGTGCACAACCCAGATTCGACTAAAGCATCAATCATTGTAAATTCATTGCTACCTAACCGATCTCGACTAGCGGACAGGCTGGGCACATCCGCAAAGATATCCAACAACTGACTGTCATCTAAATCATGGATTTCCGATCCAAAGAATATCTCGGTAGCCTGTAGAGCCACTGCAAATCCCTCTGCGCCATGAACATTACGAGTCACTTGTTCTGCTAGACACTTCTGGCTCGATCGTAAATGTGGCTCAGCTTGACGAGATTCATCTAGTTTTTGAATCTCCGCCATTTCCAATTCTGTCAAAAAACGCAAACACTTGCCTGCATCATCATCGGAAATGTTAACCCAATATTGGTAGAACTTGTATGGGCTTGTCCGTTTGGGATCGAGCCAGATTGCGCCCGATTCTGTTTTTCCCATTTTTGTTCCGTCAGATCGAGTCAACAATGGACAGGTCATACCTTTGAGGGCAAGTTTATGCATGCGACGACCAAGATCAATCCCAGCCGTG
>DTSG01000309.1 GCA_012965455.1 Planctomycetaceae bacterium
TTGATAGGATCATTGAACAGCTTGAAGCGGAATGTAGCGATTGGATCAATCACGCTGTCCGGCGTGACACGAATCGATATTCATCCACTCCCAACACAGCCGATATCACCAATATCCAAAAAGACAGTGCCCACCAGCAATACATCATTCAGATTGCCGACGGACCATCCGCCACAGACACGGACCGCTCAGCGGGTCAACTGATGTCCACGATTTTTGGTGACGATAACAACAGTCGCCTGTTCTGGGATTTGATTGACACGGGCAAGGCAGAGTACGCTGTGCTCGAATCCCAGGAATACCAAGGGTCCGGCATCTTTTTGGGATATTTATGTTGCCCGCCTGAGAACCAACAGAGTTTGCTACAGCGTTATTACCAACTTACAGCGGACCTCCACGAGAACGGCGTAACCCAACAAGAACTTGACACAGCCCAAGCGAAAGTTTGTTCACACATTGTTCTGCGCGGCGAAAGACCAGCAAACCGCATGTTCAATATCGGCAGTAATTGGATTCAACGGGGCATCTACGAAACGACTCGCGCGGCCGTCGATCGCATTGAAGCAGTGACTCGACACGACATTCAAAAAGTACTTGATAAATATCCGCTTTCTCCCGCAACCACGGTTGCCACTGGACCGAAAACAGAACAACATTAATTTACCCTCTAACAAGAAATTAGCTCTACTATATTTGTCAAACGAATTAAAAGCCGAGAGATGCAAAAATGGAACGTACTTTAGTATTACTCAAACCTGACTGTGTGCAACGACGATTGATGGGCGAGATCATTTCCCGCTTCGAAACCAAGGGCTTCAACGTCATTGCGATGAAGATGTTACAGGTTACTCCGGAATTAGCCAAACAACATTACGCTGAACATGTTGAAAAACCGTTTTACCCCGGCTTGGAAGAATTCATCACCGGTGCACCAGTTGTCGCAATGTGCATTGAAGGCTTGGATATTATCCGTGTTGTCCGCGATATGCTTGGCGCAACCAACGGCCTCAACGCCGCTGCTGGCACAATCCGTGGCGACTATAGTAGTAGTCGACAGATGAACCTTGTACACGCATCAGACGGTCCGGAAGCAGCGGATCGTGAAATGAAACTCTA
This sequence comes from Planctomycetaceae bacterium, assembly GCA_012965455.1. Taxonomy (GTDB): domain Bacteria; phylum Planctomycetota; class Planctomycetia; order Pirellulales; family Pirellulaceae; genus UBA721. The sequence goes on from DTSG01000309.1 coordinate 1,117, forward strand.
TTTCGATCCAACTGAAATTTGCCCCTACGAGCCGACGCTAACACCGTGGCTCAAAGCTGGCGACGAATAGGGCCTACCGCTGACTGCGGTTAGTTCCCATCCACTTCGCCTTCCGCTCACATCATGCTGGGACACCGCGAATGAAAAATCACCGCATCGCCAATTCGTTAATGGGTCTGGTCCTGACTTTGTGTTATTTTTCCATGTCGGCCAACGAACTGAAGGGCGATCGCAAACCCAACATCCTATTTATCGCGGTGGATGATCTTCGCCCCTCGCTAGGCTGTTACGGAGACAAACACGCATTCTCGCCAAACATCGATGCACTGGCGAAACGCAGCGTATTATTTGATCAGGCATATTGCCAGGTTGCCGTATGCAATCCTTCACGTGCAAGTTTGATGACTGGGCTCAGGCCGGACAAACTTGGGGTCTGGACGCTCCCAATTCACTTTCGCGAGGCCAGACCAGACGCGATCACGCTGCCTCAGTGGTTTCGCCGTCATGGATATACTGCGATCAGCCACGGTAAAATATTTCACAACCCGACTCCCGATCCGCAATCGTGGTCTGAGCCAATTAGGCAACTTGCGGGGGTTAATCAAGGATATCCGGACGACGTTCGAAACGTCATACGTTCTGCCCAAGCAAAACTCCCAGCGGAGGATTGGCGAAAAAACAATCTCCGTGGTCCGGCCACCGCTGCACCGGTAATTGACGACCACTTACTTGTCGATGGAGCTCGTACTGATTTAGTCATTGAAGATTTGGCGCGATTAGCCGAATCTGAACAGCCGTTCTTCTTGGCGATGGGATTCATTCGTCCGCATCTTGCCTGGATCGCTCCTAAAAAGTACTGGGACATGTACGACCCAGCCACACTCCCCGTGCTTATCGACGAGCAAGTTACACCAAACACTCCACCCTACGCGATTTCCACCAGCTATGAACTTACACACTATGTGGATCAAATCGATTTCCCCAAACCCAGAGATGCACAACGACTGACCAGCCAGAACGCTCAACATCTAATGCATGGATACTATGCCTGTGTTAGCTACGTCGACGCACAAATTGGACGTTTGCTGGCAGCATTAAAAGAGCATGGTCACGCAGACAACACGATCGTGGTGTTGTGGAGCGACCATGGCTGGAAGTTAGGTGAACACAACGGTTGGGGGAAGATGAGCAATTACGAAATCGACACCCGCGTACCCTTATTAATTGCTACTCCCGACTCACGATCCGCCGGCCAGCGAATCTCTAGCCCAGTAGAACTGCTTGATCTGTTTCCAACATTGTGTGAGTTGGCCCGAATTGAGATGCCCACATTTGTTGATGGGAAAAGTCGTGTTGATATGCTTAACAACCCAAACGGAAAATATCAATCCGTCGCGTATAGCCAATACTATCGCCGGCATGACCACTCTCAGGACCCGCAACAATCTCAGGTCAGGCAATACATGGGGTATGCTTTGCGGACCGCGACACACCGTTACGTGCAGTGGCGAGATTTCGAAACTGGCGCCATTACTGCACATGAGCTTTATGACCACCGCACCAATGATGGTGAAACCGAAAATATTTTTGACAAAGCTGCGCCAGAATTAATCAACGAACTATCGACAATGTTGCTCAAATCGCATCCACCACAGAAGCTTTCGTTGCTGCCCGCCGTCCACTCCAATCCAAACATAGGTCGACTCCCGAGCCCCTTAAAAATCAACAACGCCACCGCAACAGACCTCTTCGTCTATCCAATTTCACCGCTGGGAAGACGCGGTAGACGGCGCGTCGTCGCTCCCCTAGAGACGCTTACACTGGCAGCTCGTATTGGTGGCGTCTTTGTTATTGAAAGTCGTGATGGGACGGTCCATGAGATTCACTCACCG
>DTSG01000310.1 GCA_012965455.1 Planctomycetaceae bacterium
TGCGGGTAATCGTCAGGTCCCAGCCACCGCTAGCTGTGTCGCGGCATAAATTGTCGACCTGACTATGCAATTCGATCCTACGATGTAACGAAAATTTATCGGCAAATCTCTCCAAGTACTGACCGTATTCAGCGTCTCGAAAGAACTCGTTGCGGCTCCTGCCACCGTCCGATTTGACCGACGCATCGAACTGCGGGAAACAGGCAAACTGAGTACTGTACTTGGTCGACGTCGACACGAATCCTGGATAAGGATTGCCCCAACACCCGGTGACTCGATCAGACTTCTCAAAACAAACGATATCCCAGTCCGCGAGCAGATCAAGCCCGTTTTTCAAGCATATCAGACCGCTGCTACCACCCCCGATGATGGCCAGTCTCCGCCGACGCGTGACGACTTTGGTCAGCGGATCTTCGCCGCTCACTGCGTCACCGCAGTCAAACTAATCATCACGAAATTGAACTGTCCTGATTCCGGGATGAACAACAAAATACGTTCCCCATCACGAATCTCGTGCTCCTGCAGGTAATGATCCAGCATAACGAAAATACTGGCTGCGCCCGTATTGCCTGCGGTGGCCAGATCGGTCCAATACGGTACCGGCTGCAGCGGGTCCTGCGAGTGACTTGAAATAATGCGCTCTAGCTTTCGCCGAAAGAAAAACGAAGACATGTGCGGCAAAATAATTGAATACGAATCGAGGGTGTCACTATTGCACTCCAGCCCACTACTGACAAACTTGGTAGCCGCTGGAACAAGATGACGCGATAATACGGAGACGTCTTGACTCAGCAGTCCCGTGCGATTGTCTAATTTCATACACATTGGCGTCTCGTGTGCAAATGACAATGAGTGAGTCCAGTTGACTCGCAAAGACAAGCCATTCGCAGCGGGGCAATTCTGCAGCAGGAAAGCACCAGCTCCATCGGAAAGCATGAACCGCAGAAACACGGACATAAACCATTGACTGTTGCGGACGTTGGTGTGCTGGTCACGGTCGTCAACCGGATGGATCAAAGAGGCTTTCAACACTTCCGATGCATGCTCGGCACCAACGGCCAGAGCTGAGCTATGTTGTCCAGTCGAGATCGCTCGAATCGCGCCGACTAAGGCGGCAGCCGCAGAGGAACAGACACCAGCGTGAGAACTAATCTCGACGGGATAATCAAGGTAGTTTCTATCTTGCAATCGGTTATGCAAAATCGAGGCAAAGCCTGGTGCCGCCAGCGGCGAGTACGTGGTACCGGCGGCGAGGTAGGTGATGGCAGCCGTTTTTTCGGCTAGGCAATCTTGCACCGCCTGAGCCCCGAGGTCGTAAACATCGTGCGTCCGTTGTTGCTGCTCGTCCTGTGCGTAATGGCGTCGAACGATTCCGTTCATCGACAAAACAGTATCCTTTATCTCCGCTTCGCCATCCAACGATCCGAGATACTGTTGAATGTCGTCATTTTCGACAGCGGGACCAGGTAAGTAAGAAGCTGTACGCGTAATATAGCAATGCATGATGTTAAACGTTCGTCGCGGCTATTGGTGGTGGTTGATTCCGCAACAGGTCATAGACAACTTCATCGAAGACGACATGGTAGTACAAATACTGGCTCGGATTAGAGAAAAAAGCGCTGTTGTTATAGTGACCCCGGTTGCTCACCTCCTGCATGAAGAAATCCAAGTCTATCTGTACCTGTCGATCTTCTGCGTAGATTCGCTTCAGACACCACAACAAGATCGAGTCGGAACCAAATGAATTCAACGCCGTAACCGTCGTGCGCAAATCGCCGAACACCGTAATCGCCGTGACGATCAACATGACGATATTGGTGGGTCCGAGAAGCTGAAACGAGTGCTTACGATTTTGCGCCAAAACACCCTTGTCATACTGTTCGTGATCAGCGGGTTTATTCGATTGGATTTTTTTCAGATTGTCCAAGAACACCTGTTTGTCGAAGCGGTCAACCAACTCGTAAGACAACAAGTCGTGTCCAATCGTAAGCTGGCCTCGGACGATGGTCTTGAGATCCTCAACATTAAAATCACCATTGATTCCATTGAGTTTTTTGGCGAGATGTTCCTCGCCGTTCTTGTCGACCGCTGCTTGGCCCGTCAACATGTGACGATAAAGGAGCGGCTCGATTTGCACATGTCGGATAAACAACTCAGCCGCGTCATGACGTGCTAAATACTTTAATCCGAACGCCATAGAGCGGTCGATCAGATACGCTTCAAAACCGTATGGAACGCGATGTAGGAAGAACTTAAGTGGAAACAGGATGAAGCGAAGAAGGAAATAGACGACGAGTAAAATCGGTCGTAGAAGAATGAAATCCCATTGTTTTTTTTCCTTCGAAAAAACTCCGTTGACGTAGTCCGTGATGTAGGGAAAACTGTACATGCCATGTTCGCTAAGGTCGATTTGTCAGCTTTTCGATCCAACCCAAACTCGCTGGTGCTTGAAATACGAGCTACTGGTCCGTAGATCAGATAACAGTGTGCGTGAGGGAACCAAAGGGCTTATTATAGCAACGAGGTTGACGGTGACCTACCCCAATTGATTGTGGTGGCATGCTTCCGCGGCCACATTTCTCTTCCTCACGGACGGCGTCCGTTGAATCGCCTCCAAATCATGCCGGACCAGACCGCCGCCGGTCAAAGAAATGGAGGAGGCTAGGTCACTCGTGACGCAATATCCAACCGGCACAGAATAGCACTATCGCCGTCACGACGATGACAACCCGTCCAAACGCCACCCAGGCATCAAAATTCTTTTCCAACACGTTGGCCGCCCAGTTCCAACCGATCCATCGGAGGACGCTAATCCTGAGCCGCACAGCTTTCGGTACCAACGGCATCAAGGCTACCACAAGAATCGCGAGAGCAAATAGTACGATATGCATGACACCTCCAGGCAAGCAACTAGCGGTCGGTTCACGGTAACCTCCGTCTACAGCACTCTAATAGGCTCGACACGCTCCCCATCCTACCACACTGCACCGCAGTATGAATTTCCTGA